>JBBDNB010000053.1 GCA_040877935.1 Chitinophagales bacterium | reverse complement strand
CTCAGTTCACCTATGAGCGATGCTCCTATTATCTATTTTGACAACTGGGTTTTATCTGATTATCAGGAAGAAAGCAGTTTAGTTATATGATAGGTTACTTGGCTGACCTTGTCATTTGCTCAATCTGATCCCACATTTCTTCAGGAACCATCTCCAACCCATTAAATTGTCCGGCACCTTTGATCCACTCTCCGCCATCTATGGTTATGATTTCGCCATTTACATAAGCTGAAAAATCGGAAACCAGATAAGCACAAAGATTGGCCAGTTCCTGATGTTCTCCATTTCTTCCCACAGGAACCTTTTGTGCAGGATCGAATTTTTTCTGCAAATTTTCGGGCATCAATCTGTCCCAAGCACCTTTGGTAGGAAAAGGACCTGGCGCAACAGCATTCAACCGGATTTTGTATTTTCCCCATTCGGCAGCCAGGGAGCGCGTCATTGCAAGCACTCCTGCTTTGGCACATGCAGAGGGTACTACATAGGCACTTCCTGTAAAGGCATAGGTTGTTAATGTATTGAGTACCGTTCCGGCTTGTTTTTCTTTTATCCAGTGTTTGCCAAATGCAAGGGTATAATTAATTGAACCCTGCAAAACGATTCCAATAATAGATTCAAAAGCGCGATGCGACAATCTTTCTGTAGGGCTGATAAAATTTCCGGCAGCATTGTTCACAAGCACATCTACTTTTCCAAATTCAGCAATGGCAGCATCTCTTACTTTTTCTACCTCTTCATAGTTGCGCACATCCGATTGCAGAGGCAAAACTTTACCACCGGTTTCTTTTTCCATTTCTTTGGCAGTTTCTTTCAAACGGTCAAGCTTTCTGCTGGTAATAACCAAGTTTGCACCCAGTTTTAAAAAGTAAGTCCCCATAGATTTTCCGAGGCCGCTGCCTCCACCTGTAATTAAAATTGTTTTGCCTTTTAGAGCATCATCTCGCATCATGGGTTGCTGATAAGTGTTCATTGTTTTACATTTTTTAGTGTTAATTCAGTATCTATCTTTTGTTTTTATAAACTCAAAAGCGAGCAAAGCTGCAAGTCTTGCTGTTCGGTCGTCAATATCGTATTTGGGATTGAGTTCGTATATCCCCAAAGAAAGCACTTTTTCTTCAGAAGCTGCAATGGCTGTCATTTGCAAAACTTCTGAAGGGGTAAAACCTTCTGCTGCAGGGGCTGATACGCCAGGAGCGTATGCTGCCTGTATAGCATCTAGATCAATACTGAGCACAATTTTATCCACCCTTTTAGAAAGTGCTTTTAAGACTTTATTAAACTGTAAAACTTTATTGGCTTGTCTTAACTCAGGAAATGTATGCACTTCTATATTTTTAGCCTCTGCATAATCCCAAAGCTCCTGCCCATTACAGTGTTCTCCAATACCAAACTCCACTAAGTTTTCACCTTTAATTACTCCCTTTTCTATTGCCATATAAAAAGGAGAACCGCTTAAAATTTCAGGGCTGGGTTTTCGAAGATCAAAATGCGGATCGATATTGATACAGCCCAGTTCGCCACTGATAGAATTTTTAACTCCTGATAAATGTGGGTATGCATAATCGTGACCACCCCCGATAAAAATACTGTATGGAGATTTTTGATGTCCTCTACTAAGCTCAGTCGCTACTTTTATATGGGTTGAAGCAATATCTTTTTCAGGGCTTATTAAATTTAATTCAGCCAATACTTCGGGCCATTTCCCTCTGCTTTTTGTCTTTTTAAAAAAATGTTGAAATATTTCCGGTCCTTTTGCTGCCCCAATTCGTCCATTATTGTTAGCAACTGCTCTGTCATCTTCACAGCCAAGAAGGAAAAATGATTGCATGATTTTTTTTGCTAAAACTAATAAAAAAGCCCATTGATCTTTAGCATGATTTTTATTTAGTTAAATTTTAGTTAAAAAACTGTTAACTTCATTTTTCTAAAAAAAAGGGTTTGCCCTTTTTACTTTATTTACTAATAACTCAAACCAAAGGTGAAATGAACCAAACAAAAAACCTGTTGATTTGGATTTGCTGTGTTTTATTATGTCTTAACAACTCTACAGCCCAAGTCAACCTTAACGGACAACTCGATAATATCGAGGAATTTTCTACAATTATTACCAAGGATGTTGTGATGCCGGATGGCACTGTTTTAAAGACTGATGTCTTTGTGCCTGTATTGCAGGATTGCCTTACTGTAAGCTTTGAAGCTTCAGAATTTCCATTGCCAATTCCTGATTTAGACCCTGTTGTTACATTTGAAGTAATCAAGCGCGGTACACAATTGTTTATTTATGAGGATTTCAATGGGCAACCAGTAGATTCGGTTGAAGATAGAAATGCTTACCAGTTGCCTTTTATCTTCACAAGAACACCTTATAACAAAAAAGGAGATATTACAGGCAGGATTATTTCCATTATGGGTTATGCCTATGCTTTACAGGATATGCGCGGGCGCTATTCTTCAGAGGGAGTTTATATGCCTATGCTTTCTGACGGGTGGAATAAAAATGCCTATCACAACAATTATGGGCATGTTTTGGACCGTACAGACTTAGCCGACAAAAGAAATGGCAACAAACATGAAGACGGATACTGGAGTATTCAATACATTTTGAATGATCTGGAGAGGTTTTACGATGTGGACAGGGATGGTGTTATGGATACATTTAAATTTTGCAATGGAAGTGTTGGGATGTTTGGGGCATCAGCCCTTGGGAATACCCAATACCAAGCAGCTGCAGCGCATCCTATTAATCCAGATACTGCTGGCTTAAAATGTTTATTGCCAATTGTAGCCACAAATGAACATTACAAATATACAGGCTTTCAAAATGGTGTTTTAAGGGAAAGAATTGTTACAGGATGGATAAGAGGTCAAATTTTTGATGTAGAAGATGATTCTATTCAATTTGACAATGACGAGTTTAATGATTTACATACTCCATTTGACTACGGGCTTCCCAATAAATTTGATGCAGCTAACCTGGCAATTGATCACTTTATAAGTGTTCGGTATGAATCTGGTGATGGTAATGGTCTCGGCCCTGCTGGTTATTACCCCAATTCACCCGGTCGTACTGAAATGGATGCAAGTTTTGCTCCTGTAAATGCCCAAGGAGAATCTGTTGTGGGTGCACTTAATCCAAATGGATACGAAGGCATTCAAGAACCCCTTCCCAATCTTAATTATTCAAGATATACCAATATGGATGTTCCTGCCTATCACTTGTCAGGTTGGTGGGATATTTTTACTGATGGACAGATAGATACCTGGCGTAAAATGAGAGAAAATATTCAAGGAAAAAATAAAGGTCTGCAAAAACTTGTAATTGGTCCCTGGGCACATCAAACTATTGGTGGTACAGAAACTGGAGACATGGTATATAAAGACAATGTTGCTGATATCATGGGGTTTGATCTTAGTGATATCGATATAGACAAGATTGAAGTTGATAAAGTACTTCAATCCGAACTTATCTCCTGGTTTAGATACAATCTTAATTATAATAACTATGCAAATATTGGTTTACCAACAGCTTTGATTCCCGAAAGTAATGATTGGCAAGAAATTGGAGATAGTATATATATCAGAATTCCAGCTGAAGATTATAAATTGCCATTTAATGGTTTAATCAACTTATTAATTGGAGAGGGAGAATTGCCTGGAGTTCCAATTGAATTAAATATTAAAGGCAATATTCAGAATATAAGTTATGATGTTCCTGCATTTGACGAACCACTTTTGCCTGAATTTACAGGTTCAGAAATCACATCTGCTATTGATTCTGTCGATTATGAAAGTATTGCTGATGTTAGATTTTACGTTGTGGGCCCCAATAACGATGGTAATGCTGATAACGAAGCACTTGGTAATTATTGGTTTCATACAGATACTTTCCCAATAGTTAATAATATTGAATGGAGGGATATGTATTTACATAAAAATGGTGATCTGAACACCACTTCTCCTACAGAAAATGAAGGATATAGTATTTATATACACGACCCTGATAGCCCTGTAAAAACGCATGGTGGCGGAAATATGATCGTAAGTACTCCTGATGGGGACAGAGATAGTCAGGGGCAGATGAATCTTGCCGACCCACGCTATTCACCATATACTTTAAACCATCCTGGTGTAGTTCAGTACAGTTATGAAGTAACTCAGGATTCTATGTGTATTATAGGATTTCCAAATGCCACTGTTTATGCTAAAACAAATCCCGGAGGAAAAGTATCAGGCCCTACTGATACCGATTTCTTTGTGAGAATTTTAGATGTTTATCCCGATGGCCGGGAGTACTTTGTAGTTGAAGGCTGTGTAAATGCAAGAGGTAGAGATTATGCAAGGCAATTGCTCGAGGGACCAGAAGACCCTAATATCCCTTTTACCAATATCGAGATTGGGCAAATTTATGAATACCGATTTGGACTAATGCCTATTGCTTATACCTGGGGAAAAGGACATAAAATAAAAGTGCTGATCAGCAGTAGCAACCACAATCGCTATCAAGTTAATCCCAACCTTCCTATAGAAGAAGGCGAATTTTTCAGACGACAACCCAATGATGGTAAAACATATGTTTACCAAGGCGAGGAGATGGAGCCCAGAATTGCAGTACAGCGCATTGCACATTCCCCTGAGTATCCTACTAAAATTACTTTACCTGTTTATAATAAGAATTACACAAATATTGTAGATAATGTGTATAATTCTGATTTTGAACTTGATGCAATGATTTATCCAAATCCAAGTTCAAATATGGTTAATATTTACATGAACGCCTCTGAGGAATACACCCTCATCATCAATGACCTGATGGGGAAAGTTGTGTATGAAAGCAGGTTCAGTGACAATACGAACCTTGATGTCAGCAATTTTGACAAAGGCATGTATCTGGTAGATATTCGCGATACTAGAAATCCTGAGCAAAGGGTGATGCGTAAAATTATTGTTCAATAAATAATTTTTCGCAAAGCACACTTGTCGTCTATGCTCAATTTATCAATAAATATTTTTTTTTGGAAAAAGGGGATTCCCCGAAAAAATGAACCGTTCATCATGGAGAAATTTGTTTGTATTATAGCGCTACTGTCGCTATGTTTAAGTCAATCTATTGCCCAAAATACCCTAAGAGGAAAAGTACAGGACGAGCAAACTAAAGAAGCACTTGTAGCTGTGAATGTTCTTATCGAAGGCAGTAATAAAGGAACAGTTACTGATCTTGAAGGTAATTTCGAGCTCAATATTGGAGATGTAGACCGCGTTGATATACTTATTTCTTACGTGGGTTATGAACAGAAAAAAATTACATTCACTGTGCCATTTAATGAAAATGTAACTATTAACCTGAGACCGGCTATTATTCCAGGGCAGGAAGTTGTAGTAACAGCTTCTCGAGTAAGCGAATCACTTATGGAAGCTCCCTTGGAAATTCAAAAAATGAACACTTCAGACATTAAAACTTCTGCTTCAGGTGATTTCTATGAAAGTATGGGCAGCCTTAAAGGAGTGGATATGATAATGGCCAGTGAAGGGTTTAAGGTATTTAATACTAGAGGTTTTAATACTACTGCACCAGTCCGTATTGTGCAGTTCGTTGATGGAGTGGACAATCAGGCACCGGGACTTAATTTTCCTGTAGGTAATTTGGTAGGCGCACCTGATATTGATTTGGAGAGTGTTGAGATAATTTCCGGACCCGCGTCTGCACTTTATGGCCCTAATGCATTCCAGGGTGCAATAAGTATGAAAACAAAGAATCCATTTGATTACCAAGGAGTCAGTGCCCAGGTCAAAGGAGGGAATAGAGGGTATTATGATATTCAGGCGCGCTATGCACAGGCATTTGGAGAAAAGGAAAAATTTGCTGTAAAATTAACTGCCGGTTACATGGAAATTGATGACTGGGAAGCTAATGATTCAGTAGCCAATCGTTATGGGGATATTGAAACAACTCAGGATCTTACAAAGATTTTATATGAACTTGCTGAAGATGAAACCATTGACCCCGAAGACCGCGAAACCTATATTAAATTAACTACTGGGTATCTGGACTTTGCACCTGAGGCTGCTCCCGGGAAAAAAGAAATTCACGCACCCGGATACGATGAAGTTGAAATAGCTGATTATCGTACAAAAAGTTTGAAAATTGCTGCAGCAGCCCATTATAAAATAAATGATAACCTTGAAGCATCCTATAACTATAAATTTGGTAGAGGTACAGGTATTTATCAGGGGTCAAACCGCTATAGCATCAACAATATCACTTTTCAGCAACATCAACTTGAATTGAGTGGAAAGTATTTTACAATTCGCGGTTATACCACAAAAGAAAATGCCGGGGATTCCTACGATATGGTGTTTACTGCTAATAATCTTTCCAGACAAGGTGTCCCTGAGTGGATAGGTGAATACCTCAGTACTTATTTTGAACAATTGGACACCCTTACAGATTTCGATCCTGACGAAACGGATATTGAAGATGTAGAATACGCAGACTCTGTTGCAAGAGTTGCTGCCGATGGGGCTTGGTTTCAACCCGGTACACATGAGTTTGATTCAATTTATCAAGCAACAATCAACAATCCAGATTTGCAAGAAGGATCAAAATTTGTTGATGAATCTTCTCTACAGCATATTGACCTTCAATTTAATCCTTTGGCATGGAAAGGGGAATTGTGGACAAAAGAAATTGATATTTTAATGGGGGGGTCTTTCAGAATGTATCAACCTAGATCATTTGGTACTATTTTCAGAGATACCCTGGTAAATCCTGCGGATACACTGGAAAACGGAAACCCCGACACTGATGCTGAATTTGTTAATCTTAACACCTATGAGTTTGGTATGTTTACCCAGATATCGCGTGAGTTTTTTGACGATCACTTGAAATTGATCGGTTCAATTCGCTACGATAAACACCAAAATTTCAATGGGCAATGGTCGCCCAAAGGATCTATACTTTTCAACTGGAACCAACACAATTTTCGTTTATCAGGACAGTCTGCTTTCCGGGCACCAACACTTCAAGATCAATATATTCAGCTCGATTTAGGACCAATTAAATTGCTTGGAAATATTAATGGATTTGAAAATTTGTACACATGGGAATCTGTACAGGATTTTAACGCCATGAAAGATTCAACTAAACCAAATTCTGCAGGGGTTGAAGAATATGTTGGAGAAATAGATCCTTCCTTGCTCGACTCAATAACTTTGCAGCCTGTTCAACCAGAACAAGTAAGAACTATTGAATTGGGATACAGGGGTGTATTTTTTAAGAAATTCTATGTCGATGCAACAGTATATTATAACTGGTACAAAAATTTTATCGGGGATATTCGTGTAGTTCGTCCATTAGGGGATGGAAAAGCCGGTGAGCAAAGCGGAGAAGATGCCATTATTACTGAAGAATACGAACTTTACCAGATAAAGGTAAATGCAAAAGAAACTGTTCGTTCATGGGGATTTTTGCTGGGCTTGTCTTATTATTTTGGAAAAGGCTACAGTGCATCTGCAAATTATACTTATGCAGATATCAATACTGACGACCTGACTGACCCAATTATTCCAGGGTTTAACACCCCAAAACACAAAATGAACCTGGGCGTACAGGGCAAAATGATCTGGAAAGGCTTGGGCTTTAACGTAAATTGGAAATGGGTTGATGATTATTTCTGGGAAAGTTCTTTTGGTGATGGACAGGTAGAAAGCTTCAATATATTGGATGCACAGTTGAACTATCAATTGCCAGACTATTATCTCACTTTTAGTGTTGGTGGATCAAACCTTACCAACCAAAAATACAGAACTTCATATGGTACACCTCTTATCGGTACTAGAGTTTATGCTTCAGTTTTGTTTGATATGAATTTCAAACGATAAGCTGGAACACATATAATTATCGAGCTCAGGTTAATAAGAGGGATGTCATAAAGGCATCCCTCTTTTTAGTAAATATTATTTGAGAGCATTACCAAAGTACAGGCATTTTCCGTAGTAATGCCATTTTCATTAGCCAGTTTTTCAAGCGTAGGGTTTTCTGCTCCGGGATTGAAGATGATTCTTTTGGGCTGCCATTTTAAAATTTGATCGTAATACTGCTTTTGATTTGCAGGGTTCAAATATATTGTCAAAGTATCTATATCCTGCCATTCTTTCACTGTGTTTTCAATAAAGACATCAGCTACTTTCCCTTCTCTTTTCCCCAGCGCTAGTACCGGATGATTATAGTTGCGAAGTTTTTTAATCGCTTTGTTTGAATAGCGATGTTCATTTTCAGATGCACCTAATACTAAAGTTTTCTTACCCATAATTTTTGATCTTTCCAATACCTAACAAGAAAATACGCAAAAAAGCTTAAGAAAATTGAAACAATTTCCAAAAGATAGGGTAAAAGGAAACAACAAACCAAACCAGGCATAATGGAAAATCGAACTGAACGAATGAACCGCTTATTGGATAGATTGAATGTTCAACTTGCGCTTAAAAGAAGAAATCGAAGAAAGCCAAAAACAGCTCATAAAAAAGAACAACTACAACACGCTTCTTTGATCTGTAAATTATTTAACAAATCACTTAAAGTGAAATTAAAAGCAAATTTTGCTTCCAGGGAAATGATAATTGTTGATTTCATGGTTTTAGAAAATTTTCTAATCACTCCAAATGATAATTTTATAGACCTTGTGAATATTGATGAGATTACTTTTGTATAGAATAATGCCATAGAAAAAATATTTTTTTCTAAAGACACAATGATTTATTTGGAATTATTTGTAACTTATTATGCCACTTTTCGGTATAATAAATAAAATCTTTGTGCCTATGGAAAATTTAATGATCAACAAAATTGAAAAAGAGCAAGTAAAAGAACTTGAATTTTTCAAAGAAAACACACAGCGCAACAAGATTGAGAGAAAAAAAATCCACAATTTATTGTACATGGGTATGTTGCTGGGCAATAGCTATCGGCATAAAGTAAAGATAATCTTTGAAAGTATGGACGGGCGCAAAATGGTTGAAACAACAATTTGGGCAACTACTGAAAACAACGTGATATTAAAGGGCGGCACTACAATTCCCGTTTCAGCAATTGTCGATATTCATCTTTGTTAAATTTATTAAAATCAAAGGTATTATTAACACTATCTTATTAGCGTAATACTGCCTTTTATGTTCTTAACTTCTTGGTTAGAACCAAGAAAGGAGTACACTGCGCTATAGGTATATACGCCAATATAGGATTCTGTTCCGTTTGATAAATTGCCATCCCAGGAGAATTCTGGATCATCTGATTCGAAGACCAATTCGCCCCAGCGATCAAATATTCTAAAGCTAAAAGTCCGAACAGAATTGAAATTTCCATAAATCCTGTACAAATCATTTTCACCATCGCCATTGGGGCTGAAAGCATTTGGGAAAAATAAATTTCTGCTATCGTCCACTTCTATAAAAACAGAAATATCCCTAGAGCAAATAATACCTGTTTGATTATCTGACATCACTTCTATAGCTCCCCTTAGCGAATCGGAAGCAGTAAAGTTAATACCGGGATCATTGCAATTATTACAGCTAATTTCTGTGGATTCCCAGATATAATTGGCCATTGGGTCGTAATTTGAACTGAAAAACATTTCCAAAGTCTCGCCCAGTTCCATTTCTGGATTTTCAGGTTCATAAGAATAAGCAATACTATCTGGCCGAGTCAATTCTACGGATGTACTTGAGCTACAGTTGTTTTCATCCAAAACTTCAAGGGAATAGCTTCCTGCCGGAAGATTATTTGCGGTTGTTGATGTTTGCGCATTTCCATTTACCAAAAGTTGATAAGGAGCAGTGCCACCTGAAGGATTGATACTTATTGTACCATCATTGTTTTCAAAGCAAGAAACATTTTGTGTTGAAATGGTAAATGTCAGTGAATCGGGCTCATTGATGACTACAGATACGGTATCTGCACACCCAAAAGCATCTTGTACAGTAATAGAGTATGCTCCTGGAGATAAACCATCAATGGCATTTGTGGCATTCCCAGTCTCCCACTCATAATTATAAGGCGATATGCTACCACCGCCACTAACTCTTGCTGAACCATCATTTGCGCCAAAGCATGTAATATCTTCAGACTGTGTTTCAGCACTTGGATTAAGTACTGTCAAAATAATATTCACCAAACTATCACATGCAGATTGGGAACTCAATTCATTAAGGTATTCGCCTTCAGAATCTACACTGCGGCCGTCTGGCAATATATAGTTCTCGCCTAAACAAATGGTATCAAATACATCAGTTTGAAAGACAGGCATTAATACTAGCGTAGTTACAATTAAGCTATCACAATCCTGAACAGAACTAAGCATGGTATTATAGACACCTGCGCTGTCAACAGCATTTCCATCAGGTAAAATATGCGATTCATTCTCACAAATCATAATGTCTAAACTATCGGTAAATATGGGATGAACAGTCAGATTAATTGTAATGACGCTGTCACAGCCAAATTGATTTTGAAGTGTATCTAAATAGGTATCCGATGAATCTACAATTCCTCCCGAAGGCAAGGTATAGGTTTCATTTTCGCATATTTCAGGGTTGACAATACTTGCGGAAATAGGATTTACGATAAGGTTGGTTATCACTGTACTATCACAGCCATTTATGGAACTAAAGTCACTATTATAAGTGCCTGTAGCATTGACTGGATTTCCATTTGGGAGCATAAAAGTTTCTCCCTGGCAAATGGTATCGAATAATTCTGTTGAATAAACAGGATCAATACTTAAATCTGTGACAACAATGCTGTCGCAACCATTTAAATCACTAATGGTGTCATTGTAAATACCAGCGGAATATACTACAGTACCACTTGGAAGCGAAAAACTGTCATTGGCACAAATTGAAACATTTTGATTGGAAAGCGGCCTATTGGGAATGACTATTTCCTGCAAACTAGTATCTACAATACAGGCCAAATATTTGATCAATGCTACATTATAAGAGCCGGGAATAGTGTAATTATGAGAGGGGTTAAGTTGTGTAGAAGTGTTCTGAGGGCCAGATATAGGATCGTCAAAATGCCAGCGTACAGAATCAAAAAATGTGGTATTTCCGCTAATGGTAAAATCCGTAGGCTGACCAATACAAGTACCTGAATAGTTAATGGCCAATGTAGTATCAAAAAAACTTTGTATGAATGGAGGCAGTCCTAAAATTGCATTTCTGCCTTGGAGGTTAACAGCATTAGGCTGTACATTACAACCAGGACCAACTACATTGGGGTTATTGATGGCTGTTAGAAATGGTCTGCCATAATCTGGAAGATAAAGTTTCTCATCAGGACCCTGTTGAATGGCTCCGCCTCGGTATGGAGTTCCGGTTCCTGGGACAGCCCCTAAATTTTGTGCTGAATTTATAATATCAGCTGGGGTTCCTGCCTGTAAATTCCATTGAACCAATGCCCCCCCTTGGATGGACAATCCATAGAGTAAATTATTATTTGGGGAAAAAGCAACACCGTAGCAAGATCCACCCTGACCTAAATTTATCGGATTCGATACTATCCCGGTAGATCTATCAAAATCATATAATTCAAAACCTACAGTGCGCATTGCTGAAGCTAGTTTTACTCCATTTGGCGAAGCGGTTAAATAACCCCAGCCTGGAGCCCCTTCTACTGAGCCTATATCTGAAATTACAGGGGAATTTACTCCATCACAATCTACCAGATAGGCATAATACCTGTTGTTGTTCAGTCCATGAGACAATACCCATACATCTAAGCCATTATCGTGTTTAACTGCTGTTAATTTTTCAACAGAAGGAGCAAAAAGTAACGTGTTCTTATTCGCTGCAATTACATCACCATTTCCATTATCTAAAGTCATATCTACTTCAGAATACCTAAAGCCGTTAGGGCCACCTGCGCCATCTACTGTAAATACAATAAATAAATTTGGATTTCCTGGCTGAGGCACAATTAAACCTGATTGTGCAGCCGTGGGATTTCCAAACAATCCAAAGCCATTGGGCATTTGTTGATGGTTGCGGTTGTATACAAAAATACCATCTGTATAAAAAATCAGGTTGCCATTTTTGTCAGATATCGAGGCACAACCCTCAATTGTGTTTAGTGCACCATTGGTTAAGGCTACTGGTGCTCCACCGTTAAAATCAACTCCAGCATTGCTTCCAAAATACCAGATATTTGCTTCCCCTTGAGCAAAGGTGCATTCTGAAACTAAAATCAAGAAAACAACTATGATAAATCTCATGTCTGAATATTTATTATACCTGATCACCCTTTGAATTTCATAAATTTACAACATTAAGCAGCAAATATTGAAGATTTGATACCACACAAAATCCCAATTATTGACATTGAGCCATTATTTGCCTCTAATAGTGATTCTGGATCTTACAATAAAACTATCAAGGAAATAGCCCAAGCTTGTAGGAAAAATGGCTTTTTCTATATTTCTGGCCATTCCATTTCTGGAGATCTTCAAAACAAGCTAGAAGCACTTAGCAAAGTATTTTTTGAACTTCCGCTTGAGGAGAAAATGAAAATTTCCATGCAAAAAGGTGGAAAGGCCTGGCGTGGATATTTTCCAATTGGCGATGAATTGACATCCGGCAAGCCCGACCAGAAAGAAGGTTTGTATTTTGGTAGCGAGCTGGATAGCACACACCCAAAAGTAAAAGCTGGAATTCCACTACATGGCTCAAACCTTTTTCCTGAATATCCTTCAGAGATGAAAGCGTTTGTTTTGGAATATATGTCCAAGCTCGAGCAAATTGGTCACGCTTTGATGAAAGGCATTTCGCTTAGTGTTGGACTTGAGGAAGATTTTTTTCACAGGAAATTTACATACGATCCCACTTTGTTGTTTCGTATTTTTCACTATCCTGCTCAGGAAGAAGCATCTGAAAATTGGGGTGTTGGTGAACATACCGACTATGGTTTGCTCACTATTTTAAAACAAGATACATCTGGGGGATTGCAGGTGAAAAGTAAAGGTCAATGGATAGATGCGCCTCCCATAGAGAATACCTTTATCTGCAATATTGGCGATATGCTGGATAAAATGACAGGGGGATTGTACAAATCCACACCACATCGGGTGCGGAACACTTCTGGCAAGGGTCGCCTCTCATTTCCATTTTTCTTTGACCCTTCATTTGATGCTGAAATCAAAAAAATTGTCACCCACAATCCCACACAAGATGATTACCAACAGCGTTGGGACAAAGAAGATGTGCATGCCTTTGGTGGTACTTATGGGGAATATCTATTGCAAAAAGTAGGCAAGGTGTTTCCGGATTTGAAGGATGGGTTGAATTAAAGGATTCATAGGTAGTCTGTCAAATGTAGCATCAAGGCATGCCTGTCAGAGTAGCTTGGTAGCCACAAGGCATGCCTTGTGGCTACCAAGTCTTTGAAAGAGAGTCTCTTTCTTTGCTTTCTAAATGAATATCGCAATTCAACAAATACACCAAAATACAATATTTATAAAATTATCATTACATTTATTTCTCACTAATCAATAGTGTTTTTTATAAAATGGGCAACTACAAAAACAAATATAGACCCTCTTCAGCAAGAGCCCAGTGGTGGGATTATAGCTGGGCAGCTTCTTATTTCATTACCATTTGCACCAAAGAACGGGAACATTTTTTCGGTGAGATATCAAATGGGAAAATGCAATTGTCACATGTAGGGGTAATTGCAGATATATGTTGGAATGAGATCAAGAATCATGCGAAAAACATAGAGCTTGGCAAATATGTAATTATGCCAAATCATGTGCATGGCATATTGATATTGAAAGGTAATGATATGTTGGGTAATTCTGGCCCAAAAGATATTGACCCTGTAGATCCCGTAGAGACAAGGCATGCCTTGTCTCTACGGGATCTACCAAACCAACAGAACCAAGACCTAACAAAAAAATCCATTGGACAGCAAAGATTTCAAAACCAGGGAAAGAATACCATTTCATCTATTGTAGGCGGATATAAATCTGCAGTAACCAAACATTGCAATCGTCTTGAATTTGGTTTTGCCTGGCAATCCAAGTTTCACGATCACATTATAAGGGATGAAGCGGAATTTCATAAGATCAGTATATACATCGAAAACAATCCCGCTAATTGGAAAGACGACAAGTTTTATGATTGATTTTGGAACAGAAAACTTAACCGTGTTTTATCCTATTTTCTCTACAGCCTCTCTCAAAACCTCACACTTTTTAAGTAAAGCTTCCATTTTGTCCAGGTGCAGCATATTTTTTCCATCGCTCAGTGCTTCTGCGGGATTGGGATGTGTTTCAATGAAAAGTCCATCGCAGCCAACGGCAATTCCAGCTCGGCAAATGGTTTCGATCAATTCTGGCCGACCACCCGAAACACCGCTCTGTTGATTGGGTTGTTGCAAGGAGTGAGTGGCGTCCATAATTACCGGGCAATTGAATTTCTGCATTTCAGGAATAGAGCGGAAATCCACCACCAAATCCTGATAGCCAAATGTAGTGCCGCGCTCCGTTAGCATTACTTTTTCATTACCGCTTGCCCGTACTTTTTCCAGTGCAAAACCCATTGCATCGGGTGCAGCAAATTGCCCTTTTTTAATATTCACCCATTTACCAGTTTTTCCTGCTGCTTGCAATAAATCCGTTTGTCGGCAAAGAAAAGCGGGGATTTGCAAATAATCGGCAACTTCTGCTGCTTCTGCTGCTTCATGTGCTTCATGAATATCCGTAAGAATGGGAAGTTCCAGTTCTGTTTTTACTTTTTCTAAAATCCTGAAGGCTTCATCCCTGTATATGCCGGTGAAATTTTCCAGGCGGCTGCGGTTGGCCTTTTTGTAGGAGCTTTTAAACACATATTCCCAGCCCAGTTTTTCTGCAAGTGCTTTTACATGCTCCGCTACCTGCATCACTACAGCTTCATTTTCAACCACACATGGCCCTGATATGAGTATAAATTTTTTCATTTTTTTCTTCTGATTTGCTCACCAAGATACCCCCCGTGGTGTCGTTTTTCGAAATCTGCTTTTGTAATCCCTTTTTCTTCCATCACCAGCATACAAAGCACATCACCCAGTGCCAGCATTGCAGTAGTAGAGGTAGTGGGCGCCATTTCCAGGGGACAGGCTTCTTTCATATTTCCAATATTGAGGATTAAATCTACTTCTTGCTTGATTTCGGCTTTGGGATTTGAGGTAATTCCAATCACTTTTATCTCTGGGTGCAATTGTTTTGCGAGAAAAATCAATTCCAGAATTTCCCGGGTTTTTCCAGAATTTGAAAAAACCAAAAGCAGATCCTTTCTGCCCAAAATTCCCAAATCACCATGTTGCGCCTCGCCCGGATGCAGAAAAATAGCGGGCGTACCTGTTGAGGCAAAGGTGCTCGCTACTTTTCGTGCGATAATTCCCGCTTTGCCCATGCCGCTTGCCACTACTTTCCCCTTGCAATTGCCCAGCCATTGCAGTGCCGTTTCCAAATGATCGTCAAGTGGAATGTTTTTGATCGCTTCGCTTTCCTGAAGCAGAATTTCTTTTGCCCTGTTTATTCTGGAAGCCATTTTCCTTTTTCCCAATCTCGTGAATTCACTACTTTATCATCAATAAAAACATCGTAAGGTGGTTTGGTCAGACGCAATTCATGATATTTGGCACCGGCAGCTTTTAGCTGTTTCTCTGTAAGTTCCGTCCAGTCCAGCCCGGATTTCATTCCGCGCGCAGTCCAGTAAACGATGTAATGTCCTTCATCGTACAACTTGTTCACCCTTTCAATATTTTCCTGCATGGGCGTGGATTTTTCATAGTCCGTACCTTCTGTATGCATCACCGTATTGTCAATATCTACAAATATGTCCATAATGAGCCCAAAAATAGGGCTTTTTTTTGGCAGCGGGAACCTCACTGCAGTTCCTGAACAACTTTCCAATCAAGCTATCTCCGATTTTTAGTTCAGCGAACTTTTTCTGTTTGGTTTTAAACTACCTATATGTAGCTAAACTTAAAAATCAAGCTAAATTAGAATTAGTCTAAATCAGTCATTATAATCAATTTAATATTTTGTTAAACTTTGATTGTCAAATATTAGAAAGTTATTGTTAAAAATATATAGTTAAAAAACTAAAACGTATTGTATGTGATAAATTTACGAGTATATTAATGCATTGTTCATTCATTGCTTTAGCTAAAACGAAGAAGTAGCTTTGTGTCTGTAATGCAAGAAGATGCTATAATAGAAACTGCCATTTGCTGTTATCATTGCGGTGATGAATGCAATGATGACGTTTTGTATAAAGACGAAAAAGCATTTTGTTGCAGGGGGTGTAGTACTGTTTACACCCTTTTAAAAGAACATGAATTATCCGATTATTATCAGATAGCGTCTGCTCCAGGCATAAAAAAAAGTAAGGAAAAAAGAACAGGAAAATATGCATGGCTTGATGAAGCTGATATTCGGGATGAATTGATCCGGTTCAACAATGGCACATTGTCTACTGTGGTCTTTAGAATTCCTTCCATTCATTGCTCTTCTTGCATCTGGTTGCTTGAAAATTTATACAAACTTTCAGAAGGTGTTCAGTCTTCTACCGTGAATTTTATGCGGAAAGAGATAAGCATCCGCTTTGATGAAAAAGTAATCAGCTTGCGGCAGCTGGTAGAATTGGTGGACAGCATAGGCTATGAACCTGAAATCAATATTGAAAACAAAGACAAGCAAGCAGCACATATCAACAGAGACCGAAGTCTGTTTTATAAAATTGGTATAGCAGGTTTTTGCTTTGGCAATATCATGTTGCTAAGTTTTCCCGAATATCTTGGTTTGAACCATATTGGAGGCATTGCTTTTCGCGAATTGTTTGGTTATCTGAATTTGCTGCTTGCACTTCCGGTTTTTTTCTACTGTGCAATAGATTACTATCGTTCTGCCTGGACAGGCCTTCGCCAAAAAGAACTCAATCTCGATCTGCCCATTACACTTGGAATTATAGCATTGTTCGGAAGAAGTGCTTATGAAATTTTATCCGCTACGGGCTCCGGCTATATGGATTCACTCGCGGGACTGCTCTTTTTTATGTTGATTGGCAAATGGTTTCAAAGTAGAACTTATGAGCAGTTGTCCTTTGAGCGCGATTACAAAAGTTATTTTCCAATTGCAGTCACCAGGTTGAATAATGGCAAAAAAGAAAACATTGCGATAGAGAAGGCAGAAGTAGGAGATATATTGAAGATTTATCACGAAGAATTAATCCCTGCCGATGCTTATTTACTCGATGATAAAGCAGCAATAGATTACAGTTTTGTAAGCGGAGAATCCGATCCGGTAATGATTAAAAACGGGCAAAGTATTTTTGCTGGTGGTCGCCTAAAAAGTCCTTCTATAAAAATTCGTGTAAAAAACAAAGTCAGTCAGAGCTATCTCACTTCTCTGTGGAATCAGGAATCAATTCAACAGACAAACAAGAACGAACGCTCCCTTGCCGATAAACTGAGCCGGTATTTTACTCCTGCAGTGCTTTTTATTGCTGTTCTCACAGCTATTTACTGGGGAATGGAAGACTGGGGAAAGGCCGTTTTGGCTTTTACATCTGTATTGATTGTCGCTTGTCCCTGTGCGCTTGCTTTGTCTTCACCATTTACACTGGGCAATGCTATGCGCATGTTGGGCAGAAGTCGGTTTTATCTTAAAAATCCCTGGGTAATAGAACGCATGGCAGAAGCGACCCATATTGTGTTTGACAAAACAGGCACGCTTTCACTCAGTGAAAATGCAAAAGTTGAATTTATTGGCAATGAACTAAGCTTAGAATTGAAAGCAAAAATTGCTGAACTCTGTGCACAATCAGCACATCCTGTAAGCCGCCTGATTGTCGATTATCTGGGTGTACAAAATGGTGCAGCAAGTCTCTCTCACTTTCGGGAAATTCCCGGAAAAGGCCTGGAAGCATTGTTAAACGGAGATAGAGTTAAAGTGGGGAAAGCTGCATTTGTAGGGCTTGATGACCGTAAAGCATTAAATGCCAAAAGTTATGTTTCTGTCAATGGAGCAACGATTGGTTACTTCACCCTGGCATATCAATATCGAAAAGGACTTTCAGGATTAATCCGAAAATTAAAAGACAGGTACAAACTCTCATTGCTTTCGGGTGATCACGATACGGATAGCACTCTTTTAAGAAAATGGTTTGGCGAAGAAGTGCCTTTGTATTTCAGGCAAAGCCCGCATGACAAATTCAGGTACATTGAAAGGCTTAAGGAAAAAGGAAATAAAGTCATTATGGTAGGTGATGGCCTCAATGATGCCGGTGCATTGATGAAAAGTGATGTAGGCATTGCGGTAGCGGACAGCATCAATAATTTTTCTCCGGCCTGTGATGTCATAATGGATGGAACAGAGCTAAATAAATTGGATAAATTTTTGAATTATTCGAAAAAGAGTATTGCATTGGTGAAAGTGGCTTTCATAATTTCTTTGCTCTACAATACAATAGGGATTGGATTTGCAGTTGCGGGAATGCTGTCTCCTCTTTTGGCAGCAATATTAATGCCGCTTAGCTCCATTAGCATTGTGGCATTTGGAACTTCATCAACCTGGCTTTTGGCTAAAAAACACAGATTGCAAAACCCGATAGACAAAGTGAATATAAACAAGAAATATAACACGGAAAGCAATAGAAATATTGAGCAGAAATTAATTCAACAAGTTTGAATACAATATAAATGAGTGCAATAATTGTTTTAATTCTTATAAGTATAACTGTCGCACTGGGCTTTTTAATTGCCTTTTTCTGGGCAGTAAAAGATGGTCAGTATGACGATGAATACACTCCTTCTATAAGAATGCTTTGGGATGACAATAAGCCCTCCAAATCAAAAGAAAAAGATAAAAACTTAAACGCTAATACAAAAAAGAAGCAATGAACGCAGTTGAAAAATTCCATTATGACAATAGGGTTGTCAAATACTTTGCCATAGCCACTAGTTTGTGGGGTGTTGTAGGAATGTTGGTAGGCTTGATAGCTGCCATACAGCTTATCAATCCGGCTTATAACTTTAATACAGCCGAGATCACTTTCGGAAGAATACGACCACTGCATACCAATGCTGTGATTTTTGCATTTGTGGGCAATGGCATATTCATGGGGGTGTATTATTCACTTCAGCGACTGTTGAAAGCTCGGATGTTTAGTGATGCACTGAGCTATATCCACTTCTGGGGCTGGCAGGCTATTATAGTTTCGGCTGCTATTACACTTCCTTTGGGACTTACTTCTTCTAAAGAATATGCAGAATTGGAATGGCCAATTGACATTGCCATTGCACTTATCTGGATCGTGTTTGGACTCAATATGTTTGGCACTATTTTAAAAAGAAGGGAGCGCCATTTGTATGTAGCCATCTGGTTTTATATTGCCACCTGGTGTACAGTTACCGTACTGCATGTTGTCAATTCACTGGCCATACCAGCCGAATTGTTTAAAAGTTATTCTGTGTTTGCCGGAGTCCAGGATGCACTGGTACAGTGGTGGTACGGGCATAATGCCGTAGCATTTTTCCTTACCACACCCTACCTTGGATTGATGTATTATTTTGTGCCAAAAATTGCAAATAGGCCGGTATATTCCTATCGGCTCTCGATCATTCACTTTTGGGCACTTATTTTTATCTATATCTGGGCGGGGCCACACCACCTGCTTTATACTTCATTGCCGGATTGGGCGCAGTCGCTGGGTACGGTATTCTCAATAATGCTGATTGCCCCTTCATGGGGGGGTATGCTCAATGGTCTGTTGACACTTCGCGGTGCATGGGATAAGGTACGAAGCATGCCCGAGCTCAAATTTTTGGTTGTTGCACTCACCGCTTATGGCATGGCGACTTTTGAAGGGCCGATGCTCTCGCTGAAAAGCGTCAATGCCATCAGTCACTATACCGACTGGACCATTGCCCACGTGCATGTGGGAGCCCTGGGCTGGAACGGTTTCCTCACATTTGGGGTGCTGTACTGGCTGATACCGACCATGTTCAGAACAAAACTCTTTTCTACCAAACTGGCCAATCTGCATTTTTGGATCGGTACGCTGGGTATTGTGGTTTACACGGTTCCGCTCTATTGGGCCGGGCTTACACAAAGCCTGATGTGGAAAGAATTTACAGAAGAAGGTTTCCTGAGATATCCCAATTTCCTGGAGACGGTTACACAGATATTGCCCATGTATAAAATGCGCGCTATTGGTGGTGCTATATATTTGACAGGAGCACTTATTATGCTCTATAACCTGATCAAAACAGCAAGGCAAGGCACTTTTGTAGCGAATGAAGCAGCCGAAGCACCACCACTTGAAAAAGAACACAATGTATCGAAAGGCGACCACTGGCACAGATGGATTGAAAGACGCCCAATGCAAATGTTGCTGTTCAGCACAATTTTAATTCTTATTGGTGGGATAATTGAAATGGTGCCCACATTTATGATCAAATCCAATGTGCCGACCATTGAATCGGTAAAGCCCTACACACCACTGGAGTTGACAGGCCGGGATATTTATGTTCGGGAAGGCTGTAATACTTGCCACTCTCAGATGATTCGGCCATTCCGCTCAGAAACAGAACGCTATGGTGAATATTCTAAATCCGGTGAATTTGTTTATGATTTTCCCTTCCTGTGGGGCTCAAAACGCACCGGACCTGATCTACACAGAGTTGGAGGGAAATACCCCGATTCCTGGCATTTTTATCATATGCTCGACCCGCAAAGTATTTCTCCCGGATCCATTATGCCGGCTTATCCCTGGATGTTTGACGATGAATACGATAAATCAAGTATTGCCTCAAAAATCAGGGTGATGCAGACGCTGGGAGTCCCCTACCCCGAAGGCTATGATGAAATTGCTGCTGATGAAATGGACAAACAGGCCAAAAAGATTGCCGACAACTTTGCGCTAAATGAAATAGACATTGCTTATGATAAAGAAATCATTGCATTAATCGCCTATTTACAAAGATTAGGGACAGATATTAATGCTAAAGAAGAAAGTACAAATGAATAGTTATGTATAAAGATGTATTAAGATCAATTCAAGATATAGGACTTTTTCCGGTCATATCATTTGTTTTGTTCTTTCTTTTCTTCATAATCATGATCCTGTGGGTAATGATGTATAAAAAAGATAAGATCAAAAAAATGGAAAACCTCCCTTTTGATGAAGGTCAATCAAAAAAAGAAAAGCAAAATCATGAAACGTCCAATGAAAAATAAAACCCTCTTTACTTGCTTGCTGATATTTTCAGCCTTGAATCAAGCTTTTGCACAGGCAGATAGCCCCATTCCCTTTTCTGAAAAATATGAGGAGCAAATCATATTAGGCGCTATATTGTTGGCGCTTTTAATTGTTTTTTTCACGGTAATTGTCATGTTCTCCCAGTTGATGGGTGAAATAAGTGACATGAGAGAAAAGATACTTAAAGAGCGCGGCCTGTGGAAAGAAGATGAAGTGCCTGTCGTGGATAAATTCTGGCAAAATGTAGAAGAGAAACTCACCGACATTGTTCCCGTTGAGCAAGAGCATGAAATAGAAATGGATCATGATTATGATGGCATCAGGGAACTGGACAACAACCTGCCACCCTGGTGGAAATGGCTTTTTTATGTTTCAATCATTTGGTCGGGCGTCTATTTGTTTCATTACCATGTTTCTGGCAGTGGTGATTTAATGCTGGATGAATACGAAAAGGAAATTGCACAAGCTGAGGTAGCTCGTGATGAATATCTGAAAAAAGCTGCACAAGGGGTGGATGAAACAAATGTGACTGTTCTGAATTCGACAGCAGACCTGGGCAAGGGGAAACAAGTTTATATGATCAATTGTGCGGCTTGTCACGGTGCTGAAGGCGAAGGTGGAATTGGCCCCAATCTCACGGATGATTATTGGTTGAATGGTGGAGGCGTAAAAAACGTATTTGAAGTGATAAAGTACGGAAGACCCCAGAATGGTATGATTTCCTGGCAGGCACAGCTAAAACCTTTGGAGATGCAACAGGTCGCCAGTTATATATTGAGTATGGATCCTGCAGATCCATCTATTGCAAAAGAGCCAGAGGGCGAATTGTGGGAGGAAGAGGAAGCAGAAGTGCCTGAAGAACAGGAAGCTGATGCAGCAGAAGGGGAAATTGCAGAGCCTGAGGTGGAAAAAAACAAAATAGAAAATGAGAACGAAATTTAAATAAAACTGTTCTGAATTGAAATAGCATTATGGCTGAAAATACTGAGAAGGAAGATTTCAGAGACAGTATTTCTACTGTAGATAAATCGGGAAAAAGAATCTGGGTATTCCCCAAAAAACCTTTTGGCAGATATTTTAATGCACGTGCATGGCTGAGCTATTTTCTGTTGATCTTTTTCTTCACCGCTCCTTTCATTCACATCAACGGGCAGCCCCTTTTGATGCTCAATATTTTCGAAAGAAAATTTGTCATTTTTACCTTTCCCTTTTGGCCGCAGGATTTTTTCGTATTTGTCCTGGCAATGATTACACTCATTGTATTTATAGTACTGTTCACTGTAGTTTATGGTCGTTTGTTTTGTGGCTGGGTTTGTCCGCAAACCATCTTTATGGAAATGTTTTTTAGAAGAATTGAATATTGGATAGAGGGAGATGCCAATCAACAGCGAAAATTAGACAAGCAGGAATGGAACAGGGATAAAATCATAAAAAAGGGAGGCAAACACATTATTTTTTTGGTCTCCGCTTTTGCCATCGGCAATACTTTTATGGCATACCTGGTAGGGCGGGAAAAATGGTTGCAAATCGTTACAAGTTCACCCATAGAGCATTTAGCCGGGTTCTTTGGTGTAATTGTTTTCTCCATGGCATTTTATGGTGTTTTTGCATTTTTGAGAGAACAGGTTTGCACTACTATTTGCCCATACGGACGGCTACAAGGGGTGCTGCTCGACCGCGATTCCATAGTAATTGCCTACGACTGGCTGCGCGGAGAACCCCGTGGCAAACTTAAAAAGAACGAACCCGATCCAAACCTGGGAGATTGTATCGATTGTAATTTATGTGTACAGGTTTGCCCTACAGGAATCGATATCAGAAATGGAACACAACTGGAATGCATCAATTGCACGGCATGTATTGATGCCTGTGACCATGTAATGGACAAAATCGACAAGCCTCGAGGTTTGATTCGCTATGCCTCATACAATAATATTGCAGAGAAAAAACCTTTTGCATGGTCGCCCCGAATGCTCGGATATACCGGTGTTTTAATTGTTTTGCTCTTTGTACTTACAGGGGCACTTTTGACACGTACAAGTGTGGAAACTACCTTGCTGCGTGCACCGGGAACTTTGTTTAGAGAATCTTCGGAAGGAAATATCAGCAATATATATACGCTGCAAATGGTGAATAAAACTTCACAAACTTTTGAAGTGGAATTGAAACTTGAAGGTATTGATGGAAAGGTTACTGTTGCAGGTGGAACTCCTTTGGTCGAAGCGCAATCTATGTACGATGGAGCAGTGGTGATAGAAATCCCGAAAGAAAAATTAGAAAGCAGGAAAAATAAAATACAAGTGGGTGTATATAGAGACGGGAAAAGCATCGATATTGTGAAAACGCAATTTTTAGCACCTTAAAATAAAAGTAGGGGCGAATGGCCGTGCGCCCCTACTTTTATTTTAGACGGATTTGATTTAAAAATAAGATATAATGAATTTTCACTGGGGCTATAAAGCAGCCGTTTTTTACTTGAGTTTTGTTGTGTTTATGCTTGTTTTGGTAGCGAAAGCAGTCAATCAGGATTTTGATTTGGTCACCGAAAATTATTACGACAAAGACCTTTCTTATCAGCAACAGATCGACAGGTCCCAAAACTCTAAAAACCTACAACAACCCTTGAAGATTATATTTGATAGGGACAAAGCCCAACTGACATTCACATTTCCCGAAGATATGGATGATGTAAATGGCGAAATACATTTGTACAAACCCGATAAAGCAGCATACGATCTAAAAATACCTATTGAAAAAAATGAGGCCGGAGTTCAATTCATAGATTTTTCAAAGCAGGCAGAAGGTTTGTGGCGTGCCAAGGTACATTGGTCTGCAAATGGAATTGATTATTATGACGAAAATGTTTTCGTAAAACAATAGATCATGTTTGTCTGGACAGCTTTTGTTTTTGGTTTGCTCAGCAGCGTACACTGTGCCGGAATGTGTGGCCCTATTGCCTTGGCTTTGCCGGGAAAGAAATCCGCTTCAAGAGCCCGGTTTTTCCTGGGCAGGATACTCTACAATTCAGGCCGCCTGACTACTTATACCCTTGCCGGCTTGTTGATCGGGCTTTTGGGCAAGGGCATTTCAATTGCCGGTTATCAGCAAAGCCTTTCCATTGCCATTGGTATCGTACTGTTGCTGATTGCCGTGTTTTCCATTAACCCGGAAAGCATTACCCAGAAAGCATACTGGATGCGGGGATTTTACACTTTTATCACTAAAAAGCTGGGCGGTTTGTTGAAAAACCCCAATGCCTTTTCCTACTATTCCATTGGTATTTTAAATGGCTTTTTACCCTGCGGGGTGGTCTATATTGCCCTGCTGGCCGGACTGGCAGCAGGAGGGGTGTTTGAAAGCGGGTTGTATATGTTTGTTTTTGGCCTCGGCACCTTCCCCATGATGCTTGTGCTCTCCCTTGCAGGCGGCATGGTGCAAATGAAATTCCACAAAATACTGCGCAAGGCCATGCCTTTTGCCATTGGCTTTTTTGCCGTTTTACTGATCCTCAGGGGACTCAACCTCGGCATTCCCTACATCAGTCCTGTGCTGGGAGATGGGGTGGAGGTAGAGAGGTCTTGTCATTAGGTAACGGTTCTCTGATAATATGCCATCATGATCACTTGTCACCTGCATTATTCACGTTAATTTATATATGTTGTCTTTCCAGCCCGAAGGTCTAAGGTGCACTGGAGTATATTTATGCAATTCTTCTTTCCCAAAAAAAGGAATAAACCTGGATGAGTTAGCTAGTAAATTTGCTGAGTTTTCATAACAGTAATAGCACCATGCAATTTTCGAGATTGTATGCCCTTTTTCAGTTTTGTAGTATATTTCAGTTTTCAATCTTTTATAATAGCATTTGTCAACGCCTTCAAATTCATCAAGTGCTAATATTCCCTTTTTGTCAATTTCAAATAATTCACCTTTTATCTTATAACTATTGGGATAATTCTTACTATGAATCATAAATGGAGCGTTCCATTTACCGGCCTGTAATAATGGATATTTGAATTTTGTTCTTGCATCTGCAATGTAGCAAGCTTTTGCTTTCACCATAATAGAATGATTCGGAAAGCCTCGCTTTAAAGTCCCATAACTAAATACCAGATTGTTTTCAGGATGTAAATTCATGCATGAAAATGATTATACAGACAAGACAAGTATTTACTAGATTTATAGTTCAATTACAAACACTTTATTAATTGCAGGTAACGAGTGTATAAAGACAATCGTCATCTATTTAGTGTTTGTCTATTAAGTCAGAGTCTGCTTCAGAATGTTCGAGTTCGAGGCTTGCGTAGTCCTGAAAATCAAGAGTTTACTTATGTAAATGACTGTTTTCAGGGCAAGCGTAACGAAGAAATCGGACATTATGGACAGACACTATTTAGTTCATTAATAACTAACTGCTTACAATAGTTTGTTGATCGAGTATGTCTATTAATTTTGCTTAGAAAATCTTGCTATCTACAAATGCTTACATATACCACTAAGCGTTTAATGCAGAATTAAATCAATCAACAAGTTAAGCACATGGACAAAAAAAGTCGTATCTTGCAGCATAATTCTTTCCACCACAAAAGGCATTCGCCTTTTTTTAATTTTAAAAACACTTAATGAATTTTGAAGACTTCAAGCTTAATCATGCATTGCTAAAAGCACTGGCAGATGAAGCTTACAAAACACCAACTCCTATACAGGAGCAATCCATTCCTATTGTAATGAAAGGCAAAGACCTGTTGGGTTGCGCCCAAACAGGTACCGGAAAAACAGCTGCATTTGCTGTGCCTATTTTACATTTACTGGCTAAAAATGAAAGCAAAGCGGGTTCTAAAAATATCCGCGCATTGATTGTTACGCCTACCCGTGAACTGGCAATCCAAATAGATGAAAGTTTTACAGCTTATGGCAAATACACCGGGCTGAGAAACACAGTAGTATTTGGCGGAGTAAAACAGGGACAGCAAACCCAAAAGCTCAGAAAGGGCGTAGATATCCTTATTGCCACTCCGGGCAGACTACTCGATTTGCAGCAACAGGGATTTATAAACCTTCGCAACTTGGAAATATTTGTACTCGATGAAGCAGATAGAATGCTCGACATGGGTTTTATCCACGATGTGAAAAAAATCATCAAATTATTGCCGCAGAAAAGACAAACACTGCTTTTTTCGGCCACCATGCCGAATGATATTGTGAAACTCGCGCAAAGCCTTTTAATCAATCCCGAAAGAGTGGATATAACTCCTGCTGTTTCTACAGCTGATACAGTAAAACAATACGTATATTTTGTCGATCAAAAAGACAAAAAGGCGCATTTATTGTATTTGCTGGAAAAGGAAGAAATCGGTTCGGTGCTGGTTTTTACACGCACCAAGTATGGAGCCGACAAACTGGTGAAAATTTTGCTGAAAAACAATATCAAAGCTGAAGCCATTCACGGTAACAAATCGCAAAATGCACGTCAACGTGCACTCAGCAATTTCAAGGATGGCAAAACCCGCGTACTGGTAGCAACAGATATTGCCGCTCGCGGTATTGATGTGGACGGGTTGTCACATGTTATCAATTTTGAAATCCCCAATATTTCCGAAACCTATGTGCACCGAATCGGCAGAACAGGCAGGGCGGGATTAAATGGCAAGGCGATTTCCATTTGCTCTGCCGATGAAATGGAAGATTGGATCAATATTGAAAAATTAGTGGGGCATCAAATACCAGAGTTGAAAAACCAGTCTTATCCGGTAAGCAATCCTGATGAATACGACCGCACTAAAGTGTGTCCTTCCAAAGGAAAATCAAAAACCTCTAACCAAGGAAGGTCAAAAAAGCCGAACTGGGGAAAGCGTAGAAATGCGAGACAAAGCAGGTAGGCTCAAAAAGCTATCTGTGAGTATCATAAAGATCAGTCCACCAGCGTTCCAACCCTTAATTTTTTACAAACTTATCCCGCACTAATTCCCCACCACTTATTTCCACCTGGTAGAAATAAATGCCGGGTGAAAGTTCGCTGGTGTTGATAGGGCTTTGTTTGCTGTGAATTATGTTTTTACCACCAATATCGATGATTTGGATATTTTGAATTTGATGATTTTCGGATGTCGTTTCAATATGGAGGATGTTTTGGGTGGGGTTGGGATAGACAACAATCCCTTTTCCATTTGAGCTTATGTCATTTATTGACGTACAGGTTTCTACTTTTACAAATACACTATCCTTTCTTTGATTACAACTGGAAGTTGTATTGTCATCTGTAATAGTAAGCGTGTATTTCATATTACTGTCTGGATTGGCAGTAGGTTGTGCTATACTGGAATTGTCGAGCCCCTTAGTAGGCGACCATGAATAGCTCAACCCTGCAATAGCCGGTGTACCCAATTTCACACCATTCATATAACTTTTGCAGAGCAAAGTATCATTTCCTGCATCTGCCTTGTAAATACCCGTGGGACCGAGGTTGTAATTGGGCATGTGAGGTAACGCAAGAAAAGCATAGGAACTGTCTGCTAATTCAAATTCAAATGGATTAAAATCACAGCTCGTTCCTTTTCTATTCGGAAAATTGATAAAGCTTAAATGATTATTATACTGATTAAATTTCGTTAAACGAAAATCTCTTTGGCTGTAAGAAACATAAATTTTATTGTCAGGCGCTAATTTTAATTGGGTTAATGTAAAATCATTTAGACCTATACTTGAATCTGACCAAATAGTGATTTTGTCATTGTTATTTAGGTCAAACTGCATAAGTTTTGAAGAGTAAGGACTGCTATTGGATATTATAGTATTTACGTATAAAAAATCTGAGTTTGGTGAAAACTCACAATCGTAAATCCAACTTAACTTATTACTATCTAAATTTTTATAGTTAAATAGTTCACCTTCACATCTATCAAAATCAAAAAGCTCCAAAACTTGATAATACGTGCCGTAAAAAGATAATTTGTTTCCGTATTTTGATATTGTGATACTTCCATCTGGATCGGAAGGTTTATCACAGTAAAAAGGGCCAATATCTTGACTAAATGGCCCTTTAAAGCCATCAGTAGTTAATAAAAAAGTAATGTATGTGTTTGTACACGTTCCAACTTTTGGTAGCTCTCTGGCAATTATCCACCAATCTCTTCCATTGGAATGCTTAACTGCATTTATACCTTCAAAAATGTCTTGAGTGCCCAATGGAATGTCTTTTTGTATAATCCTACTACTATCTAAGGATACATCTATTAAACTGTAATAAAGATTAGCACAAAGTGAAACCATAGGGTCACAATTAGGATTATTATACCTAGATCCTGTATAAATCAAATAGTACTGCTCTCTGTTAGTTTGATGAGGAAGAAAAAAGGCACCATTTAAATAAGAATTGCTAAGTATAATATCTGAATTGTCTATTCGTGTGCCTTCACTATCAAACATTTCAATACTAAAATCTGTTGAGTGTTTTCCTAAATACAATATCAAATTTCCTGAACTGTCAGATATTGATGCTGCTGTTGCATAACATTGATCAATATTAGTCTCAAAAACCCTTGGATTATTCAAGTCATTGAAATCTATGCCACAGTTATAACCAAAAACCCAATTTCTATCATATTTCTGGGCATAAGAAAATGAGAGGAACAATAAGCTAAAGATTACTATCCAAATAAATTTCATTGCATTGCTTGTCGAAAACCCATGATTTACCATTCAATGAATTTAAAATATTTATTGGATTATTTGAAATCTAACTCTGACAGGATTTGAACCTGCTTGCCGTTTTAGGCAAGACCCTGTTAGAGTTAGTTCTGGGCGCAAGATTTGACTTATACTCACATGCTTTTATGAAAGTGAGCCAGTATCAAAAGATAGTGATTTGTTGTACCTTTAAGTATGATCAAATCAGCATATCTGGACACATCGGTTTTTGGAGGGTATTTTGACGAGGAATTTTCAAGCAAAACGATTCCGTTTTTTGAACGGATACTTGACGAACATATTCAAAATTAACCTTCAAGAGGGATATACTCCAATTGAAATACGTACACCTAAAGAAATAGAGAGATATGATTAACCAAAAGATCAAAACGCAAAAAGGTTTGGTAAAAAAACTGAGAGCAATAAGAGACAAATTCAACAAAGAGATTCAGGACATGACATTAGAAGAGGAAAAGAAATACCTTGAAAAAATGTGTGCTAAGTGGAAAAACTCCCCTCAACATCAGATAAAATAAATGTGCTTGCCATTATAGGCAAGACACTGTCAGAGTTTGTTCTGGGCACAAAAACCTACTCCGGCAATACCAGTGTACTTATTAGTGGATAATGGTCAGAGTATGGATAGCGAAGCACATCAATACTTTTGACTTCAAATGAAGTGTCGCAAAGAATAAAATCTATGCGTACTTTGGGAAGTCGCCCTGTGATAGTACCGCCCCGATAGGTGCCGCCCAGACCAAAGCCTTTTTCCAGAAATGGATCTTTCATACCCGATTTTATATGGCGATAAGGAAATGAATTGGGCGTATCATTGAAATCACCACAAATAATGCTCTGCAATTTGTTTTGATTCAAGTCATTTTTAATGGCTTTTACTTGTTGCAATCTTTTGGTATAGGCAAGTTTTGCTTTATAGAGCAGGTTTTGTATTGCGCCCAGGTTTTGGTCGATTTCATTATTTCTGTTGAGCCTCGTAAGGTCTGCTTCTTTTACGTGATAAGAGTGTAAATGCGTATTATAAATACTGATGCTTTTTCCATTTACATCTATATCACTAACCAGGCAAAGGTTTAATCTATTGTCTGTTGTACCGATTGTGCGATTGTTTAAAATTGGATATTTGGAGAAAGTAGCCAGCCCCCAATGTTTGCCCCCTGGAAGTTCTATTCCTTTGTGAAAATAATTGTATTTGTAATGCTCCTGAAGCACTTTGTAAGTGTTGAAATTACTGAAAGCATTTTCAGTGTAAAACTCCTGAAGGCAAAGTATATCGGGGTCTTCTCTTTTAATGAGTCCCAACATAGAATCTTTGGTTGCCCTGTTATTGGTCCAATTGTAGAGATCAAAAACATTGACATTATAGGAGATGATTTTAAGTGTTTCCCCTTTGTTTTGCAATGCTGTTTTATTGGGCGAAAAAGCTACATAATGTTTGATATTTTGCCAGGAGCCAAGAATAAACAAGAGCGGAATTAATGCAAAAGGCCATTTTACAAAAAGGCAAAAAACCAGCAGAACAAATTCACCAAACAACAATACCGGAAAAGCAAGTGCCAATAAACCTGTCCACCAAACAAATTCATAAGATGAATGTACCGCAACAATAGAAATTGCAAGCAATAAGCTCCAGCTCAGGACAATAAAAAGCAAAACATATGTCAGAAAGCGCTGTAACATTATTCTTCTTTACTGACCTGGAATAAAAATGCTTTCTCTTCAGCAGTGAGACTATCATAGCCCGAACTGGAAATTTTGTCCAGAATTTCATCAACACGCTCCTGCCTGTTTTTTGAGTCTTTCTTTGCAGAGCTGCTTTTAACAGTACTGCTTTTTGGGTTTTTATAGACTACTCTGGGTTTGCGTAGTCTGCTTAGTGAGCTAAAAACCCCACTTATTTTATCCATCAAATTATTGAAAGGAATGGACCAGTCATTGCCCGTTTGCATTTGCCGCACAAAGAGATAGCCGAAAACCGCACCGCCCAGGTGGGCAATATGGCCACCGGTATTGGCCTGCGGAATACTAATCAAATCAATTAAAACAAGTACCAGGGCAATGTATTTGATGCGCACACTGCCCAAAAAAAGCAGGTGCACCGAATAATCAGGAACCAGGGTGGCCGCTCCTACAACTATGGCAAGCACACCGGCAGAAGCGCCCAGCGCCTGCACATAAGGCACAGAAGACTGTAAACCCGGAAAAATATTATAAGAAGCAATGAGTAAAATCGCCCCGGCCAGTCCGCCCATAATATAGAGCGGAAGTATTTTCTTTTGTCCTACAAATTCACTTAAAATCCGACCAAACCAATACAGCCATAGCATATTAAACAGCAGGTGAAAAAACCCGAAATGGGTGAACATGTGAGTAATCAGTGTCCAGGGGCGATAAAGCAATTGCATGAGGTCGGCAGGAAGCATTACCCACTTGAGTATATTGCTGAGAAAAAGGCCGGCAGCACTTTTTTCCTCGCTCAGCAAAAAGGCAAAAACATTGATAATATTCGCCAGTAAAAATACAATTACATTAATGAGAATCAGTCGGCTGATAATATTGCCGCTGTTCAGCTCCATTTTAAAATCTTCCCATAAACCTGTGCTCTTTCCGTACATTTATTTGCAATTGAATTGTTTGGCTTATCAGCTTTTTGCTAATAAAAACTATTGCCTTTCTTTTGCCAATATTTAATTAAAATAAAGCCAAATACCATGCCTCCAACATGCGCAAAGTGCGCAATATTACTACCTCCGCTAAAAGAGCTGAAACCCGCATAGAGTTCGAACGCACCGTATAAAAACACAAATATTTTAGCTTTAATTGGAATAGGTGGGAAAAGCAACATCAGCTGTGTATTGGGAAACAAAAGCCCAAAACCGATCAACACACCAAATACCGCTCCGGATGCTCCTACCGTAGGAATATTGATTAGACGGTACAATTCCTGGCCGGCCAACCCAGCGGCTTTTTGCTGTTCTATGTCCCAGTATGTAACTCCAGAATGCAAAGCAGCAGCACCAAGTCCGGTGAAAAAATAATAAAATAAAAAACGGCTCGAGCCCCAGGTCATTTCCAGGCGTGAACCAAACATCCACAGGGCAAACATATTGGAAAAAATATGCAGAAAGCCCCCGTGCATAAACATATGAGTGATAAATTGATAAGGCTTGAAAAATTCAGACTGCAAGGAATGCAAACCCAAAATTCTAATTAGGCTGATATCAAAACCTTCTGCTACAACAGTGCCCAGGAATAATAACCCGTTTATAATTAATAGGTTTTTGACTACGGGAGGTATGGAATTATACATAGTTTATGCTTTAGGCTGTGCCTGTTGTGTTTATGATTCAAATCTTTTTTCGAGTTCCTGAAAATCTAAAGTAATAAAAGTCTTTTTACCATTGGGTGCCAGGTAGGGTTGTTCGCATGCAAAAAGCTCATCAACCAATTGTTTCATCTCTTCAGCTTCCATGAGTTTGCCCTTCTTTATGGCCGATTCATGCGCAAGTGAACGCGCCAGGCTTTCTCTCTTGTCCAGTTTCAATTCTTGCAGATTTTGTTTGTAATTTTCTATCAATTCTTCCAGCACAACTTGTTCTTCATTGGTTCCAATATCTGCCGGCACTCCGTGAACCACAAAAGTATTTTTTCCAAACTCCTGAATGTCAAAACCCAGCGCATTAATATCGTTCAGCAATTCCAATACCAGCGAGCTGTCTTGTGCTGAAAAAGTAACCGTCTGTGGGAACAATTGTTTTTGTGTGGCTACTTTTTTCTGCTCAAAAGATTGCATCAGTTTTTCGTAAAGAATGCGCTCATGTGCCAGGTGCTGATCGATCAAAATACAGCCAGACTTGATGGGCGAGAGAATGTATTTTCCGTGCAATTGATAGGGCTGTTTGCGCTCTATGCTTTCTGAATGTGGCATTCTTTGAGCTCCGGCATCATCCCATGAGCTCTTTAATGTCATGGATTGTTCCTCCTGATGACTTTCTGTTTTTACGCCATCAAATAATTTCTCCCAATTTCTCAGATTGTTATTTTCACGCTGAGAATCCTGCGTTTTCCAGGCATTGATCTGGTGGGCGGTATTCAGTCCCTGTCCACTTTTTCCTGCAAATTTTTCGGGATTAAAATTGTCCGAAGAAGAAAGTCCCGGATTGCCCTGAATGCGGTTGAAACTCTGCTCCTGTTCAAAGTCCAAAGTTGGTGTTACACTGTATTTGGCCAGTGCGTGTTTAGTACTGGCGCGCACAATATTGTAGATAGCCCGTTCATCTTCAAACTTCACTTCCTGCTTGGTGGGATGCACATTGATATCCACTTTTTGCGGATTAATTTCCAGAAAAAGCACAAAGAAGGGGTAATTCCCTTTGGGAATCAGATCGTTGTAATTGCTAAAAACCGCATGGTTGAGATAATTGTTTTTCACAAAGCGGTCATTGATAAAAAGAAACTGGTCTCCCCTGGTTTTTTTTGCAAATTCCGGTTTGCCAATAAATCCATAGAGCTTTACTATATCTGTTTCTTCTTCTATGGGCACAATGCGTCCGTTGGCAGCATTGCCAAATATAGAAACAATACGCTGTCGTAAATTGGCAGAATTGAGATGAAAAAGCTCCAGCCCATTGTGCTGCATGGTAAAATGAATGTCGGGATGAGCAAGGGCAAGTCGGGTAAACTCATCAATCATGTGGCGGGTTTCCACCGGGTTTGATTTCAGGAAATTTCTGCGTGCCGGCACATTGTAAAACAGGTTTTTCACACTAATGCTTGTTCCTGCCGGGCATTGGCAGGGCTCTTGTGTGATCAGTTCCGAGCCTTCAATAATGATTTTGGTGCCCAATTCTTTATCGTGCTGTCGCGATTTCAGTTCAACTTTTGCTACGGCAGCTATAGAGGCCATTGCTTCGCCCCGAAAACCCATCGTACGTATGGCAAAAAGGTCATCCACCGTTCTGATCTTGGAAGTGGCGTGGCGTTCAAATGACATCCGCGCATCGGTTTCCGACATTCCCGTGCCATCATCCGTTACCTGTATCAATTGTTTTCCCGCATCTTTTATGATCAATTGGATATTCCGCGCACCGGCATCCACAGAATTTTCCATCATTTCTTTTACCACAGATGCAGGTCTTTGCACAACCTCTCCTGCAGCTATTTGGTTGGCAATGGCATCTGGCAATAAATTGATCAGGTCTGACATGAAATTTTACTTAAAGATAATTATACGCTAAAGATAATCCAGGCCGCAGTAGCTACGAGTATTGCAAGAATAACAGCAAAACGGATTCTCGATTTTTTAATTTCATGTTTGGCATTTAAATTCATCGATTTTTCCCGCGCTCTTTTAAAACTGTTTTTGATCTTTAGCTCTCGGAGTTGTTCCTCGGTGTTTTCCAGTTTGCTTTCCATTTCAGCCGCACGCACGCGTTTTTCAAACTCCTCCCTGTCGGGGTCGTAATAGCGCGGAATGAAGTTAAAGCGCTGGTATTTTGGAGCCTTGAAAAAAGCGGTTTTGATATTAAATAGCGGCATACTGCAAATTTACGATTCTATTGTCAGAAAGCTAAATTACAGAAACTCACCTGTAAATGGTATAAAGGTGTTTTTTGTAAATTCGGTGCGTTTACTGCCTTGTTTTATGCAAATTTGATCAGTAATTCACCAGATTTAGATTTTTTAGTTTTTGTTGTTAGACTGGAAAAAAGGTGGTTCTATCCTATTTTTACGCAATATGCCCAAATTTCTGATTCTTTCTTTATTGATCTATTTATGCTGTGTATTGCACACACAGGCTCAGGATACTCATTTTTCAGTCCATTGCAAATTAGCATACCAGGCTTTGCTTGATCTCGATTTTGAAGAATTGGAATTGCAACTCGCAAATGAAATCAAACAAAATCCTGAAAATTTGTTTGTCCCATACCTCAGGCATTACGGGCTTTTTGTGAAATATTACGTACAGTCCGGTTCAATCAAATTTGAAACGCTTTCTGCCCGGCTTGAGAAAAACAAATCACTAATACAGCAAAACAACACTGCCAACGGCTATTGGAGAGATTATTTTAATGCTGAAACACAATTACAGGAGGCTTTAATACAACTCAATGAGCAGAATTACCTAAGTGGATTTTTTCAATTGCGCAGTGCTTATCTTTTCAGCAAAGAGGTGGTGGATCGTGCGATCATTGCCCATCCTGCGGAAAAAACGCTGGCTATCTGTGAGGCGATTTTTAGTGCTGTACCTGAGCAATATCAATGGATATTAAAGCTACTGAGCATAGATGCGGATTTGTCAAAGGCAGAAGATAAACTTTATCGACTTTCACAGAATCCGATGTTTTATTTCAGGCAGGAATGCACCTTGTTAAGTGCAGCGCTGGAATTGCATCTGGGGGGTAATGCTGAAAAAGCTTATGCATTGTTGAAGGATGAGCAGAATAGCCAACCACCCCTTTTTTACACTTATCTATTGGCCAATAGTGCCAATTATGCTGGGCAAAACGATACAGCCCTTGCATTGCTGAAAAATATTTCTTTTGAAGAATACCAGCGATTTCCAATGCTGTTTTTGTTGCGGGGAAAATTGTATTTGCAAAAACTGGATTCGGCTGCCGAGTTGTGGCTCAGGTATTTTCTAGATTACAACAAGGGTGAAAACTTCGTGAAATCTGCTTTGCATTATTTATCCTGGAATGCATTAATTCACAATAATTTAAAAGGCTTTGGAAGCTATCAGCAAGCTGTTTTAAACAGAGGTGCTGAGTCAAATGAAACAGACCGGGCAGCACAAAAGGCCGCTTTAGAAGCTGTTAATCCCGATGTAGAATTGCTCAAAGCACGTTTGCTTTTTGACGGAGGCTATTATCAGCAGGCATTGGCTATCTTAAAACCGGAAAACAAAAATATCTCTACAGAAAAGCAATATCGCCTGGGGCGTATTTATCATGCATTAGAGCATACGGAAACTGCCCTTTTTTATTATGAAAAAGTAATTGCTGCTTCAAAAAAAGAGGGTTCTTATCTGCCGGCCAACAGTGCCTATCTTACAGGTAAAATTTTTTTAGAAAAAAAAGATTATGATCGGGCTAAAATTTACTTTGAAAAAGTATTTGAATATGAAGATCACGCCTATAAACTCAGCTTGGATCATAAAGCAAAAAATGCATTGCGCCAATTGAAACAAGTCAACAGGGAATAATGCAATAAATTTTACCCGGCCTGCGTGTCAAATTTTGATTTAAGCCAAGACGGATTAATTTTGACCTATGATCAAAGAAAACCACTCACTCAAAGCATACAACAGTTTCGGTATTGATGTATCCGCCCGCTATTTTGTAGAGATCACTAAAGTGGCACAATTAAAAGTATTATTAGAAAGTGATCTGTTTAAATACAATGCACGGCTTATTCTTGGAGGAGGCAGCAATGTATTGCTTACTAAAGATTTTCCCGGGCTGGTGCTAAAATTATCTATTCGTGGAATAAGCATTGAAAAGGAGGCTGCCGATTTTGTTTGGCTGAAAGCAATGGCCGGTGAAGTTTGGCATGATGTAGTGCAGTACAGTCTTAAAAATGGTCTGGGCGGATTGGAAAATTTATCGCTGATTCCAGGACAGGTAGGTGCTGCACCCATGCAAAATATTGGGGCATATGGTGTGGAACTTGAATCGGTTTTTGATCACCTGGAAGCCATTGAAATTTCAAGTGCGGAAATCAAAAAATTTCACAAAGACGATTGTGCATTTGGCTATCGCGAAAGTGTATTTAAAAATATTTACAAGGACAAGTTTATCATTGTTTCCGTAGTTTTTAAGCTTAGTAAATCGCAGGATCAGGTAAACATAACATACGGAGCTATTCGGGATGTTTTAAATAAAAAAGGCATTACAAAACCAGATGCCAAAGCTGTAAGTGATGCTGTAATAGCTATCAGACAAAGCAAATTGCCCAATCCCAAAGAGCTGGGAAATGCCGGTAGTTTTTTCAAAAACCCGGTGATTGAAAAACAGCAATTGGAACGCCTAAAAGCAGATTATCCTGAAATACCGAGCTATGACCTGGGCAATGATCAGTTTAAAGTTCCTGCGGGATGGTTGATAGAGCAATGTGGTTGGAAAGGGAAAGTAGTGGGCAATACAGGTTCACACAAAAAACAGGCATTAGTACTGGTGAATTATGGCAATGCCAGCGGAAAGGAAATAAAAACACTGGCAGATGAGATCCGAAAATCCGTCTATGATAAATTTGGCATTAAAATCACTCCCGAGGTGAATATCATTTAAATTTATTCAATTAATACCTCCAGCATTTAGCCATCCAAACAGGGTATAAACCTGAGCTCGATAATTATTTAAGAGCTGAGCAATAAATAATTTCCGAACTCAAGTTAATAGCGACAAAAATTATTGCAAGTTTCAAGGCTCTCGTCACATGACCATTTCCGCGATATTGAATCATTCATCTTTTGCGAGCTTTGTGCTTTTCTCCTAACTCAGGTTATTATTTCAACAACAACTTCTTCCTCAAAACCGTATCCTTCTCACTGTTTTTATTCCAGTAATCACTTTGGATAGTCGCTTTTCGTGTAGCAGTGGTTTTGAGCATTTGCCCGCCATCCTGATATTCTTCAGAAATCAATTCTATTCGGTAAGGATGCTTGCTTTCAAATAGAATGCGCAATGTTCTTTCCAGTTCAGGATAAAAGATCTGGTATTCTGATAAACTATCTTTTTCAGTAAGTTTTGTTTCAGCAATTTCCGCTTTAATGTCTGTATGCTTAAAACGCTGGAAAAAACTTCCGGGAATCATTTCAATTTCCCCCTGCGGCAGCATTTCCGGATTGATGCGAATGCGATTGAAAATGGCATCTTCAAGATATGTCTTCCCGAGCGTAAATTGAGTGTCGCCTTCAGCAATAAAATAGGAATGCAATTGCACTTCAAATTCATCTTTCCACAAATCGATCAAAGTAAAGCTGTGACCGCACCATTCCTGTGAAGAAGTGCTGCTGCGCAAAGTTCCTTCTTTTTTACCCAGTTCAACTGGTGTGAATACAGAATTCATCATATTGTAAGGATAAATACCGGTAGTAAAAGCTTTTGTGCGGTTCATTTTCAGCACTTTCACAGCATCGCCAGGATTGGCTTTTGGATCATCCAACTTTTGATGTTTGGAGGCAGAAAGATCTTCAGTTACAAAAAGTAGTATTTCCTCTCCTTTTCTGATTTCCCCATATCGCGCCTGCTCCAATTTGTAACTCGAGATCTCGGCTTTGCCCTGAAACCAGTAGCCTTTGAAATTTTCAGTTAGTGTGGTTGTTTTTGCTTTTTTCACGGGCTGATTTTCACAAGCCAGAAAAAGCAGTGGAATTATTAAGCTGAAATAAATTTTATTGAACCGCATAGATTGATTTTTTTGCTTGCATATAATTTAATGTCCTGAGCTTTTAAATAATTTCTGAGCTCAGGTTAATAACAAATTTACAACCTAAAGTTCAGGGATTTAGCTCAATGATAAATTGTACCTTTGCAGCTAAATTGAGTACTATGATAGAATTTGAACGTTTTACGCTGGACAATGGGCTCCGCGTAATAGTTCACCCCGACAAAACCACGCCAATGGCAGCGGTGAATATGCTCTACAATGTCGGTGCACGCAATGAACTGGAAGACAAAACTGGATTTGCGCATTTGTTTGAACACCTGATGTTTGCCGGCTCAAAACACGTATCTGATTTTGATGTGGCGCTCCAGATGGCGGGTGGAGTGAGCAATGCTTTTACAAATAATGATGTTACCAATTACTACGATATATTACCTGCAAATAATCTTGACCGCGCACTGTGGCTGGAGAGCGACCGACTTATGCATCTGAATATCAATTCCAGGAGTCTGGAAGTTCAGCGCAAAGTAGTTATAGAAGAGTTTAAAGAAAATTACCTCAATCAGCCCTATGGAGATATCTGGCATTTATTGAGCAAACTGGCCTATAAAGTACATCCTTACAAATGGCCAACAATTGGCAAAGAATTGAGTCATATTGAACATGCAACATTGGATGATGTACAGCAATTTTTTGCAGCACATTATCGCCCGGACAATGCCATTCTGGTACTTGCGGGAGATATTGATTTAGAAATGGCCAAATCACGGGTTTTTCACTGGTTTGGAGATATTCCTGCCGGGAAAATGCAAAAGAAAAACATCCCTGCCGAACCCATACAAACAGAAGCACGACTACTTGAGGCCGAAGCCAATGTGCCGTTAAATGCCATTTACAAAGCATGGCATATGGGGCCGAGAGACAGTCAGAACTATTACGTGATGGATCTTATTACCGACTTACTTTCAGAGGGTGATTCTTCACGATTTTACAGCGCCCTGGTGAAAGAATCCAAAGCATTTGTAAGTGCTGATGCTTATATATCCGGCAGTTTCGACAATGGCCTGGTCATTGTTGAAGGAAAATTGGCCCCCGGTGTTTCTATGAAAATGGCTGATGAATTGCTGACTGATCAAATAGAATTGCTAAGAGAAAAAATTGTAGAAGCGCGGGAACTCGAGAAGGTGAAAAATAAGATAGAAGCCTATTATGCTTTCTCTGAAATCAATTTGCTGAACCGGGCAACCAACCTGGCATTTTCAGAATTATTGGGCGATGCAGACCTCATCAATCACGAAATGAATGCTTACTTAAAAATTGATGCAGCAGAACTGCAAAAAGAAGCACAACAAGTTTTCAGCCCGGAAAACTGCTCCACAATTTATTACTACTCAAAAAAATAAAAATGCTACAGCAGACAGATAGAAGCATCGCTCCACTTATTCAGGATATTCAAAAACTGGATTTGATTGAGCCTAAAATATATAAACTGGACAATGGCATTCCGGTCTATGCTTTTCACAGTGATATTCAGCCGGTATTAAAAATCAATGTGTTGCTCGATGCAGGAAAGTGGTATCAAAAAAAACCGCTTGTTGCTTTTTTAACCAGCAGAATGCTGCGCGAAGGCAGTAAAAATAAAAATGCCGCGGAATTTTCAGAAGCCTTAGACTTTTACGGAGCAACATTCAAAAGCAATTCGGGAATGGATGTTGCAGGATTAAGTATCAGTATGTTGAGTAAACATGCGGATAAAATTTTGCCATTAATCGAAGAATTGATTTTGGAACCGGGGTTTCGAGAAGAAGACCTGAATTTATTGATCAGTAATGAAAAACAGGGCTTTATGGTTGATCGCAACAAAAACGATTTTGTAGCCGACCGGCATTTCAATAAACTTATTTTTGGGCAAAAACATCCCTATGGACGAATCTATGATATAGAAGATTACACTGCTGTGCAGATTGGGGATATTCGAGAACACTACAATAAATTTTACAATTGGAGTGATGCAAAAATACTAATTGCAGGGGCCGTTACTGAAGAGAGTATTGCGCAATTGAATAAAACCTTCGGGCAATTTGATAAAAAAGAAAGCAACACAATCAGCAAACCTGAAGCAAAACTCTTTCAACCTGAAAAAGTACGTTTTTCAATTAAGGAAGCCCAACAGGCCGCGATCAGAATAGGTACCCGCAGTATAGACAGAAAGCATCCCGATTATTTGAAATTTTCATTTGTCAATACATTATTCGGAGCGCATTTCAGTTCCAGGTTGATGAACAATATCAGGGAGGATAAAGGTTATACCTATGGAATTTATTCTTACTCCAACAATTACTTAAATGGCAATGCCTGGGAAATCAGTACAGAAGTTGGCAAAGATGTAACTGATGCTGCCTTGAAAGAAATATACAGTGAAATGGAGCGTTTGTCCAGTGAAGCTGCCTCTGCCGAGGAAATGATGCTGGTAAAGAATTATCTTTCCGGCAGATTGTTATCTGCACTGGACGGAGCTTTTAAACAAGCCGCTTATTACAAGGCACTGCTTATTTTTGACTTGAATTATGGTTATATTTACAACTTAATAGATACCATACAATCAATGACTACAGACGATGTTATGGAAATTGCATCTAAGTATATGCAAATCGAAAACATGACAGAACTGGTAGTTGAATAAGACACTTTGAACAATGAAGCATTGGATTTTCATCATAGCAATTTTTTTAAGTATATCCTCAATGGCGCAAGTCATAGATCCTCCGCAAATCAATTGTGTAACCACAGATGAAAACAACGGGGACGTAAGCATTAGCTGGACTCCTGCTGCATTGGATCCATGCGGTCCATTCGAACGCTATGTTATTATGGGTGCTACAAACCCTGGTGGTCCTTACCAGGTAGTGGGTACTATTACAGATCCAAGCACTGTTTCTTTTGTACATACCGGAGCCAATGGAACAGTTGTAGATTGGTACTATATTATGTTTACAGAACAGGATTGCATGGGTGCAACAATCGATACTTCAGCAGAATATTCCGAAGAGGTTTTTTATTCTCCTACCCTGGAATACGTAACTGTAAATAGCGATGGAGAAGTAGAAATCCACTGGGAGGCAAGCAGCTCTTCACAAACTGTGGGTTATATTATTTCTTACTTTACAGGTTTGGCCGGAAATCCTCCATTGCCGCAATACAATGCCATTGATACAGTAAATGGACGCACGACAATAATTTTTACAGACAATGGCGCAGATCCTAATTCACAATCATACTCCTATAGTATCCAGGGCGTGAATGGTTGTGGAGACGAAACTGCTTATGAACCCCAGCACCAAACTGTCTATCTTAGTCAACCAACTTCCGCAGATCCCTGTGACGGAGCATTGATCCTCGAATGGAACAAATACATCAACTGGTCTGAAGTGCTGGAATATCAAATTGTATATTCTGTAGATAGTGCAACACCAGAAACTATTTCCGTAAATCCCGAATCTATGTTTCCTTCAGGATCGGCTGATGATGTGCGGGCACAATACGATTTTCCGCTTGATAATATCTCCGGCAATCAAATCTGTTTCAATATCCACGCAATTCATGAGGATGGATCGCCTGTATCTGTGTCCAATGAACTTTGCCTCTTTTTAGACCAGGTGAGTTCCACAGCCTATAATTACCTGACAGGATTGACCGTAAATGCCAATGATGCCGTAGAACTGGACTGGGTGATCGATACTTCTGCAGATATCTCTCAGTTTTTGATCAAAAGAGGAAAAGATCAAAATACCACAGCTATTGATTCTTTAGCTGCCGGAAATCCTGTTGCTTTTTCAAATGATTATACCGACCCTACAGCAATATCTCAACGCTTTAGCTATTACTACACTGTAGGTAGTATTGATGATTGTGATCTTGAAAAGGAATCTACCTACGGCAGAACCATGCTTTTAGAAGAAATTGACAATGCCTCTCCCGTAGAAAATGATTTGCGCTGGAATGCCTTTGAAATGGAAAACGCCACTGTGCTCAGTTATAAATTGTTCAGGATAAACTCAAGGGGAAATGAGGTTTCGCTTCAGGACTTTTCACCATCCGAAGACCTTTTTTATAAAGATGAGGTAGGCACTCAGCCTTCTGATGATGGCCGTTATTGCTATGTAGCTGAAGCGCGCTATCAATTGAATATTCCGGGCTTGAGTATTTCAGAGATCAAAGAAAGCCGTTCAAATCAGCTGTGTATAGAACAGCCACCAGTAATTTATATCCCCAATGCATTTGTGCCCTCGGGAGAAAACAGCACTTTCAAACCGGTACTGCTTTTCAGGGAACTGGCCTTTTATGAATTTATGATCTTCGATCGCTATGGCAAGCGCATCTTTCAAACAGAACGGCAAATTGCCGGTTGGGATGGCTCTTACAATGGTGAAAAACAACCCATGGGCGGTTATGTCTATTACCTGCGTGTTGAAACCCTGGGCGGCCAGGTGGAAGAACGCAGAGGGGTGGTGGCTTTGATTCGGTGATAATTCTTCCTGCAATAAGCCAATTCATTCCACATTTCCTATCTTCAACAACTGAAATTTCTTTCAAAGAAAAACACATTTTGTGCTGCAATACGATATCGGGAATTTAGGCAAGAAGGAGCTATTGGAGCTGTACAAAGCCATTCTATTGCCCAGGCGCATAGAAGAAAGAATGCTGCTTTTATTGCGACAGGGGAAGGTCAGCAAATGGTTTGCCGGAATGGGACAGGAAGCCATTGCGGTGGGCGTGGCAGAAGCCCTGAAACCTGATGAATGGATCATGCCGCTGCACCGCAATCTCGGAGTGTTTACTTCCAGGGGAATAGATTTGCAAAGATTGTTTTCCCAGTTTCAGGGCAAGGAAAGCGGATTTACCAAAAGCCGCGACCGCTCTTTTCATTTTGGTGTACCCGAACTGCACATTTCCGGTATGATCTCGCACTTGGGGCCACAAATGACCATTGCCAATGGTACTGCCCTGGCGCATTTGCTCAAAAAAGAAAAAAAGCTAAGTGTGGCATTTGTGGGAGACGGGGGCACTTCAGAAGGCGATTTTCACGAAGCACTGAATATCGCCTCTGTGTGGCAATTGCCCTGCATATTTATCATTGAAAACAATGCTTATGGTTTGTCAACCCCGGTAAATGAGCAATACAACTGCAAACACCTGAAAGACCGTGCTGTTGGTTATGGCATGCGCGGCCTGCAAATTGACGGCAACAATATATTGGAAGTTTATCACACAATTAAAAAAATCGGGAAGGAAATAAGAGCAAAATCCGAGCCTGTACTGATAGAATGTATGACTTTCAGAATGCGCGGACATGAGGAAGCATCGGGTGTGAAATATGTGCCTGAGGAATTGATGGAAGAATGGGCAGTAAAAGACCCGGTAGAGAATTATGAGAACTTTCTGATTAAGGAAGCATTTTTGAGTAAGGAAAAAGCAAAGGAAATCAGGGAAGGAATAGACCGGGAAATTAAAAAAGCCTGGGAGCGGGCAGAAAAAAAAGCTTTTCCCGAAGCCAATACACAAACAGAGCTGAATGATATCTATCGCAGTTATACTTTCAAAAAATCAGCTCCCGATTCTGAAAGTAAAAACATGCGTTTTGTCGATGCCATTTCTGAGGGTCTTGATGAGGTCATGAAAAAATATGATGAGTTGGTAATTATGGGCCAGGATGTGGCGGAATACGGAGGTGTTTTTAAAATCACACAGGGATTTGTAGAGAAATACGGGAAAGACCGCGTGCGGAATACTCCGCTTTGCGAATCGGCCATTTTGGGGGCGGCAGTTGGACTTAGCCTGGAAGGAATGAAACCCATAGTGGAAATGCAGTTTGCCGATTTTATCGCTACTGGATTCAATCAGGTGGTAAACAATATGGCCAAGCTGCATTATCGCTGGGGGCAGAATGTTGATTGTGTGATTCGCATGCCCACAGGAGCCGGGGTTACTGCCGGGCCTTTTCATTCCCAGTCGAATGAAGCATGGTTTTTTCACACGCCTGGTTTGAAAATCGTTTATCCAGCAACTCCTGAAGATGCCAAAGGCCTGCTTATTGCTGCCGTTGAAGACCCGAATCCGGTTTTGTATTTTGAGCACAAATTCCTTTATCGCAGTTTAAGTGCTGAAGTACCTTCGGGCTATTACAATACTGAAATTGGCAAGGCCAGAAAAGTGCGGGAGGGAAACGAGATCAGCATTATCTGCTATGGACTTGCCGTAGTTTGGGCAGAAGAGATCAGCAGGGAGTTTGAGGGAAATTCAATAGAGATTCTGGACCTGCGCAGTTTGGCACCATTGGATTATGAGGCCATAAATGAAACAGTGAAAAAAACCGGAAAAATTTTGATCTTGCATGAAGATACTTTGACAGGAGGCATTGGCGGGGATATCAGCGCCTATATTTCAGAACATTTATTCGAATATTTGGATGCTCCGCCCAGGCGCGTGGCGGCTTTGGATACACCTGTTCCTTTCACTGGAAATCTTGAAAATAACTTTTTACCCAAAACACGTATAAAAACTGTATTGGCAGAATTGATCAATTATTAGTTCTTTTGCCCCTCGATGATGAAGAAAAGTTTAATAGCAATTTTACTCCTTAGCGGAGGGATTATTTTGATTGCATCCTGGGATGCCTTGTTTGTGAATGCAGAAAAAAACCGGCAGCAGCACCAGGATATTGTGGAAGCCAACACGGCTCGAAAGCCCGGACACCTGGAAAGAATCCAAATTTTTATTGAGACGCAACGTATCAAGGAAAAAGAGGAATGGCTGCGCCATCATTTTGAGAGATTGTATAAAAGGGGCTTGCTGAATGGCAGTGTATTGGTGGCAGAGCGTGGAAATCTTTTGTTTAAAGGTGCCTATGGTTACAGCAATTTGCATAGCAGGGATACGCTTTCTACTAAAACTCCTTTTCAATTGGCTTCTGTTTCCAAGATGTTCACAGCCACTGCCATTATGATGCTGAAAGAACGTGGCGTGCTGGATTACGATTCTACCCTTCAGAATTATCTGCCGGATTTTCCCTATGAAGGAATCACTGTAAGGCATTTGTTGAACCACCGTTCGGGCTTGTCGAGGTATATGTCGCTGGCACACAGCAACTGGGATTTTGATGTGCCGCTGACCAATGATGCAATGTTGGAGCTTTTTAAAAAATATGAGCCCTCAACTTATTTCAGTCCGGATAGGATGTTCAATTACCTGAACACCAATTACGCTTTGCTTGCAAATATTGTTTCAGAAGCAAGTGGAAAGCCTTTTGATGAATTTGTGAAAGAAGAAATTTTTAAGCCCTTGAAAATGGACAATGCATTTGTGTATAATGTAGAGAAAGTGGCAGAACCGGAAAGCGTGGCTATGGGACACCATTCCTGGAGAAAGCGCCCCATAAAAATGACAGATGATTACCTGAATGGGGTAATGGGTGACAAAGGAGTTTTTGCAAGTGTGGAAGACCTTTACAAATTTGATAGAGGATTGTACTCTGAAAAATTGATGTCGGCAGAAACTTTAGAGGAAGCCTTTCTTCCCGGCACCAAACGCAGACGCTCTGACAGCTATGGTTTCGGCTGGCGCATAAAAACAACGATGCCCGGTGTGGTTTATCATTTCGGATGGTGGCGCGGCTATAAATCCTGTTTTATTCGCGATTTGGACAATGAAATTGTAATTATCGTTTTAAACAACAGAGTGCGCAGCCCATCCTCCAACAGCTACTGGGAAGTTCTGGATTATCTACGCGAATTTGAGGTTGAGACTTTCCCTGAAATTGAAAGCACTGAAGGTCAGAATGAGCCATTGTGATTAATGAAATTAAATTTTTAAAAATATCCCAAATCGGGAAACTATTAATGCTTTTTGACAATGGATATTAAACCAATTAAGACAGAACAAGACTACAATGAGTCAATCAAAAGAATTGAAGAATTGTGGGGAGCAAAAACGGATACACCTGAGGGCGATGAACTGGATTTGCTAATTACTTTGGGTGAAGCATATGAAATGAAACATTACCCCATCGCACCTCCTGATCCTGTTGATGCCATAAAATTCAGGATGGAACAAATGGGGATGTCTAAAGCAGATATGGTAAAATATCTCGGTAGTCAAAGTAGGGTGAGTGAGATTCTGAATAGAAAAAGAAACCTGACTTTGAGAATGGTGAAAATACTCTATAAGGAACTGAGAATACCTGCTGAAATATTATTAACCTGAAAATCCTGGATGACGCTACTTTTTTAAAGCGTTTAAAAAGAGCAGAAGCAATCTACTATATCAAAATAAACCTTTGTCCTCCAAATAAATAACCTCAAGCAAAGTTTGCCCCACAGCCTTTAGCGTTTCAGGGCTGATGATCTCCATATTATCATCATGGGTATGCCAGAAATCCCCAAACTGAATTCTTTTGTGGGGTTTCAGATCAATAATATCTATGGTAGGGATTTTTGCTATCCGTGTAATGTAAAAATGATCGTCAATGATGGGGCGTGTTTCCTCCAGAATAAAATAGCGCCCGAAGCCCAGTTCAATGCTCTTGTTCCATATTTTTCGGTTCAATGTTGGGGCAAATTGCATGGAATGTCCCTCCAGCCTGAAAGTGGCATCTTCAGCCCCGACCATATCGAGCAAAATGCCATACTTTGCCGTATAATTTGATCGGTGTTTGTTTTTAGCCCAATACTGCGAACCCAGGCAATAGGAATCGGACATGCGTGGATTTTTCATATCCACATCGGGCTGTCCATAATCTTCGGCATCCCAGAATATAATATCTATTCCTATTTCTGGCTTTTGTTGGCTGAGCTGCCGTGCAATTTCCATCAATACCCCTACTCCGCTTGCACCGTCATTGGCGCCATCTATTGGTTTTTCCCTGGCAGCAGCATTTGGATCCTGATCGGCAAAAGGACGGGTGTCCCAATGCGCACTCAGCATAATGCGTTTTTTGGCCTGTGGATTAAATTCAGCGATTATATTTCTCGCCTTTAAAATCTCACCATTAAAGGCCTTAAGCTCAGCTTTTTGCACATGTACATTGTCTGCCCAGCTTTCCATCTTGCTGATCAACCAATCACCACAGGCTTTATGTTCTGCTGTATTGGGAACGCGCGGGCCAAAGCCCACCTGTTTGTCTACAAAATAATAAGCCGAGTCGGCAGAAAATTTTGGTACATCAACTTTTGGTTGTGCTGCTTTATCTGATTTTTGGGCAGATGATTTTTGATTGTTTCCTTTGTCTGAAGCACAGGCAAAAAACAATATTAGGCAAGCCGCAAGGATATTCAATCTGTAATTTCCCAACTTGTTCCTTCTTTTGAATCTTTCAATTGAATATTCACTTTGGCCAGATCGTCCCTGATTTTATCGGAGGTGGCAAAGTCCTTTTTAAAACGCGCTTCTTTTCTGATATCAATCAGCAGGTTCATCAGTCCATCAACAACTTCTTCATTTCCTCTCTCCATCGGTTTCAGCCCAAGCACATCAGTAACCAGGGCATCAAATTTTTTCTGTAGTGTTTCAATTGTTGATTTGGCCAATTGCAATTTACGCTCACTCAACTTATTGATTACCGGTGTAATGTCAAAAAGCCGGGCAATGCATTGGGCCGTATTAAAATCATCGGCCAGGTGCGCTTCAGCCTGCTCCAGCGATTCAAGCACATTTTTATCCTCAGTACCTGCATCTTTTTCATTTCCGGTTTCCAGTTTCATCAGTAGCTGATGGGCCTGCATCAATCTCTTTAAACCTTTTTCTGCGGCTTGAAGGGCTTCATTGGAAAAATCCAAGGTGCTTCGGTAATGTGCCTGAAGCATAAAAAAGCGCACTGTCATTGGGTGGTATGCTTGCTCTAATAATTTGTGTGTGCCATTGAACAATTCTTCCAGATTGATAAAATTGCCTAGTGACTTGCCCATCTTTTTCCCATTGATGGTGAGCATATTGTTGTGCATCCAATAGTTGCAGGGTGGTTTGCCACAAGCACTATTGCTTTGGGCAATTTCCGCTTCGTGATGTGGGAATTGTAAATCCATGCCACCACCGTGAATGTCAAAAGTCTCCCCGAGATATTTGGTGCTCATGCTTGTGCATTCCATATGCCAGCCGGGAAACCCGAGGCTCCAGGGCGATTTCCACTTCATAATGTGTTCCGGGTTGGCTTTTTTCCAAAGGGCAAAATCTTCGGGGGCTTGCTTTTCATCCTGGGCGTCCAGGGTTCTAGAGCCTGCCTGTAAGTCTTCCAGTTTTTTGCCGGACAATTTTCCATAGGGATAGTCCTGTGCATATTTGCTTACATCAAAATAAACAGAGCCATTTACTTCATAGGCATAGCCATTGTCCAGGATTTTTTGCACCTGCTCAATTTGCTCCATAATGTGTCCGCTGGCACTGGGCTCGATGCTTGGTCTTTCAATATTTAAAGCATCCATGGATTCGTGGTATTTTATGGTATAAAACTGCACCACTTCCATAGGCTCTATTTTTTCCAGGCGCGCCTTTTTGGCAATTTTATCCTCACCATCATCGCTGTCGTTTTCCAGGTGGCCTACATCGGTGATATTGCGTACATAGCGCACTTTGTAGCCTAAATATTTAAGGTATCGATATACAATATCAAAAGTAACCGCAGAACGGGCGTGTCCCAGGTGGGGTTCTCCATACACGGTAGGGCCGCACACATACAGTCCTAAAAATGGTGGATCAATGGCTTTAAATACTTCTTTCTTTCTGGATAAACTGTTGTAAATCTCTAATTCCTTCGGCATGGCTCAAAGATAATTTTTTTCATTCTTATGTTGGAGTACTATGTTTAAATTAATGTGCGTGTTTTTTGCTTTGTCGATAAAATAAAAAAGCTGCCTCAAAAAAGTTTTTGAGACAGCTTAATTTTACCTGCAATTGTATTTTTACTCGATAATCGAGATTTGAACCTGCCCGACTAAGCAGGCGGGTGCTCCGAGGCTTGCCTCGTAATCAAAAATATTTTTTCCAAATAAATGCCTCGTGGGCTTGCCCCGAGGTTGTTTACTGTGGTGCTTATTGAGGTTGAGCAGGCTGTTGTGGTTGCTGCTGTCCCATTAATTCCTGAAACCTGGCTTGTAAATCAGGACTGTTTTGCAAACTCTCACCGATTTCACGGTACCTATTTTCAGTAAGGCCGTTGTCTTCTATTTTTTGTTTCATTCTTTTTTCTGCATCGCCCTGTATTTTTTCAAGTTCAACAATAGCATCCTGAAATTGCTTGAGTTCTTCCTCTGTAACATCAGATTCCATATCTGGAGATTGTTGTGATTGTTGTATTTCGCTAAATCGCTCTACTTCTAAACCACCTGCTTCAACTGCGCTTATCATTTCTTGTTGGATGGTCTGATTGATTACTTGTATTTCATTTAAAGCAGCAACGAATTGCTTCAGTTCCTTGTCATCCACTTTAGTGATTTCTTGCTGTTGCATTTGGTATTTCTCGTCATCAGAATCTTCATCATAAACTTGTTCACCTGCTGTTTCATCTTCATTTTCTTGTTGCCCTTCAGCAGGAGCTTCGTTTTTTGGTTCTTCGTTCTCCTGGTTTGATTTGTCATTTCCCTGGCAGGCAGAAAAAGCAACAATACAAGACAAAACAATGGCTAAGTAATTGAATTTCATTTTAAGCTAAATTTTAAATACTAGTAAATTAGTAAGATGAGTAAAATAATTTTTAAAGTGCAGTAAAGTTAAGAAAGAATAGCTTAGGGGTAAAATTTGAGTGAACATGAAGTGCATAGGTCACTTTAAGACTATTTTGTCCTCCCGTCTACAATTTTATCGTATTCTATATCATTGGGTTCCCAGAGCTCAATTTTATTGCCTTCAATATCCAAAATATGGACAAATTTCCCATATTCAAAACTTTCTATTTTGTCCAATATTTCAACGCCTTCTTTTTTCAATACCTCTACCAATGCTTCCAGATTTTCTACCCTATAATTGATCATTACAGGGCTATCAGATGGTTCAAAATATTTGGTATCATTGGAAAATGGACTCCATTGCAAAAATCCTTTTTTCTCAGGGGCATCGGCTTGTCGCCATTCAAAACTGGTTCCATACTGATCGGTATTTAAGCCCAGATGCTTTTTATACCAGGCTTTTATTTTATCGGGGTCTTTGCACTTAAAGAAAATCCCGCCAATTCCTGTTGCTCTTTTCATTGTGTTGGTTTTTTAAAAATTATATTGTCTGATTCCATATCCTTACTTTCAAGATAGGATTGAATTTCATTAGCCGCTACAGGTTTAGTCTTAGCATCATTTAAGATAATGTGTGGTATAAACCCGGCTTCAAGCAATAGTTTGGTGGCCTGAATATGGGCGGTATTATGTCTTGTTTCTTTTAGGTATTCCATGGCTATAATAAGCTGGTGGTTATTTTCCAGTGTTGACTTCATACCAGAAATCACCTTGTCTTCTGCACCTTCCACATCAATTTTTATAAAATCAGGTTTTAAATTTAAAGGTTTTAAAAATGCATCCAGGGTATTTCCCTGCACATTGATTTTTTGTGCTTTGTTTTTATTTGTCCAGGCTGAAGACTCAAATTGATCGGGCATAAGTGTGTTGTATTCTGAATAAAGGACCGGAAATTCATAAAAAGTAACATCTTCCTTTTTATCCGTACAGGCCATATTGAAAAGCAATAGATTTTCAGCGTTGCTTGCATTTTCCTTTAGAACTTCAAAAATAGATTTTGAAGCCTCTATGCTGACCACTTTTCCCTGCTTGCCAACAATTTTAGAGGCCAGTAAAGAATAATAGCCGAAATGCGCCCCAATGTCTATAAAAACAGCATTGTGCTGAAGGTTTTTGCAAATAAATTTTGCCAACTTAATTTCTGAACTATGACTTTTTGCGCCCAATAAATAAATATCAGTTCCTGCGGGTAAAAGTACATTTATTGTAGTGTCAAAAAAACTCTTGCACGCTGTGAGTTTGCCTTTTTTATTCAGTGGGTAAATCAATTTTCCAAAAAATAAGGCATTGAAATACTTAAGCGGATTATGCAGCAATCTCTGCAATTTAGAACCCTCGGCCAATTTTTGGACGCGCTCTATTGCTGTTGTCAGATTGCGGTTTTCTGTCACTGCTTTTGGTTTTATACCGGGTCGAGCAAAACTTTCCAGGCTTCGAGCAATTTGTTTTGGGCAATAAGTGTTTTAGCTTGTTCCTCTGCATTCCCCTCAACATTGACTTTAATGTTTTCTAAATCTTTTTTAGCAGGAATTTGCTCAAAAGAAGCCAATTGCGCCAAATCACTTCCACTGAGTATTTTACTGTTTCGAATATTTTCCGGCAATTGATCAAAACCCATGCTGATAGTAGTAGGCGGTTGATCTATGCTGAAAATTGAATCGCCATTTACCCGAACATATTCTCCGCCTCCCAATCTCCCACAGATATCCAGTTTTGAGGAATCAATTTTGCCATCAGCTTTAATCAGGGACTCATCTAAATGGATATGCTGCACTTCACAGATAATTAAATTGGGTGCTCCTCCTCTTAAGCTTACCGGAACAATTTGATTGACTTTACACTCAAACTGCACCGGGGATTCTGCTACTCTATAGGGTTTTATAGATTGTGATTCCAGCATTGTTAGCCCTGCTTTTTCAAATTCATTGATGTCTGAGCCATATTCCACACTGGTAATTGACATTTGTCGTACAATATCATAGCTGACCATATTGATCACTACTTCCGGCACTTCCATTAAATTGTCAAAAGTGTTTTTTGTTGTTCGGTCGCGCCCTCTTCTATTGGGCGAAAAAATAAGTGTGGGCGGATTGGAGCCAAACACATTAAAATAGCTGAAAGGCGCAAGATTTACTGCTCCTTCTTTATCTATTGTACTGGCCCAGGCAATGGGTCGTGGCGTTACAGTACCGGTTAATAATGCGTATAATTCTCTGTTGCCAATACTCTTGGCATCAATACTTTTTAAGTTCATGTTTTGAGTTTTTTCATAATTGAAAAATTGCTTTGCTCTGCTTTAATGATATTGTCAAGCCGGCCAAGTCCCTCAATTTCAAGGCTAATTGTGTCTCCGGCTTTGAGCCATTGTTCTTTATAATTTTCATCTAATCTTTTTCCGGTACCATTTAATTCGAGAAAGCATCCTGTTCCTACAGTTCCAGAGCCAATTACATCCCCCGGAAGCAATTCTACCCCATAGGAGCAGCGCTCAATTATTTCTGCAAAGGTCCAGTGCATATCGGCCATGTTGCCCTCAGATACTTTTTTGCCATTAACATAGGCCTTCATTTCCAGATCGTAGCAATTTCCGGTATGTCCTTCTTTTGGTTCAACGAGCCTGTCTTGCAGTTCATCCGGTGTGACCAAAACAGGGCCAATACTGGTGCAGAAATCTTTGCCTTTTGCGGGGCCTAAATTGAGTTTCATTTCCTGCATTTGTAGACTGCGGGCACTGAAATCATTCATGATCATAAAGCCTGCAATGTATTCATCGGCTTCTTCTGCCTTGATGTTGCGGCCTTCTTTTCCAATTACTATGGCTACTTCCAGTTCAAAATCCAATTTATCGAAATGATCAGACATAAACTCCAGTTCGCCTGGACCTGATACTGCATTATGGTTGCTGAAGTAAAAAACCGGGAATTGATCAAATTCAGGAATCATATCCAGCCCCCTGTTTTTTCTGCCGGCAGCTACATGCTGTCGAAAAGCATAAGCATCTCTCAAACTACTTGGGAAAGGCACAGGAGCAAGTAAATTTAAATCTTGCAGCTTTAATTTGGATTTGTAGTCAGCAGGATTTTCCTGAATTTTATTGTTGAGCAATTGAGCGCGCTCAATGGCTTCACTTCCTTCAAAAAGTAAATCACTCATATTGGTAGGTAGTGCCTTGTCCAAATCAGTGAGTTTGTAGACGGCATCATTGCACAAGAGCCCCAATTCATCTTCATCGCGGCTGTTTAGGTATGAAATCAACTTCATTAATAAATACTTTTTTGCAAAGGTAGAGAATATATGTTTGCAGCCTTCGAAATTCGGTATGTTGTAATTGGCAATTTATTTAACTGAGTTCGATAATTATTTAAGAGCTCAGAAATTCACTAAAATGTAATAGTCAAGGCGCATTTGAGAAGGTCTATCGGGATAAACCAAGCAAATGCAACGCTGCAT
>JBBDNB010000052.1 GCA_040877935.1 Chitinophagales bacterium | reverse complement strand
ATAAAACCCAGTTGTCAAAATAGATAATAGGAGCATCGCTCATAGGTGAACTGAGGTCGATAATTATTTAAGAGCTGAGCAATAAATAATTTCCGAACTCAGGTAGTAAGCTGCTTATCTGATCACATTGATTTTGTGACTGCTGATCTCATTTTCCATTCTCAGCAGTAAAAAATAGCTGCCAGAAGCAAGTCTGTTAAGATCAATACTGTAATTATTGCTGCTATTGTTAAGCAACTGTGCATACAGCAATTTACCCGGTACATCATAGATTTCCACCAAAATTTCTTTGTCAATCAATACCTCAGGTATATCGATTAATAAATTGCTGCTCACCGGATTTGGAAAAATCCTGACTTCCTCCAGTAGAGATTGCACAGAAATATTTGTAGAGGTCTGAGGGCCAAAACCCACTTCCAGGTGTTTTTCGCAATTGTTCTGATCGGTAATGGTCAATGAATAGGTGTTTCCCGAACACAATCCAACCGCAGAATCAGCGGTGATTTGTTGGGAATGACTCCATGAATAGAAGTAAGGTGGATTCCCTCCCGATACGATCGCCCTGGCTGCTGCCTCACAATTTTCAGCGTTTGTTGAGTCGACAATTAAAGAAGCATCGATGGCTGTCGGTTCTGTAATTTCAAAGCTATCGGTGCTATTACAACCTGAATTGGAAACTGTAAGAAAATAAGTCCCCGGAGCCAATTGGTCAATATTACTTCCTATGTCATTGTTGCTCCAATCGTAGAAATATTGCTCTGAAGTATCCAATGGGATAATATTGATTGATCCATCAGCGGCATTATTACAACTCACATGCTGAATATCAGCTGAAAATGCTGGGTAAGCCCTTCCCTGATCAACCTGTGCAGTTATTGAATTGGAGCAGCCATTGCTATCACTCACAGTAACAGTATAAGTGTCTGGTTCAAGATTGTGAAGATTTTTTGCGGTATCACCGGTTGACCAAAGGTAAGTTTCGTTACCGGACACATTACCCACTGTTAGGTTTACAGAACCATTGGCCTCACCGGCACAGGATTCATCCTGAACATTGGCCGTGATCTGGGGCTGCTGCCCACCGGAGCCAACATTTGCCGAACCTGTGGTTTCGCAATTGCTACCGGTACTTACCGTATAATAATAGGTCCCCGGCTGAAGATTACTAATAATTTGACCGGTGTCCCCAGTTGACCATTGATAAGCCGAAGGCTGTGCCCCCCCTGAAGTTGTGAGCTCTACAGAACCGTCTCCCCCCTGGCAGTTGGCGTCATTCACATCGGCATTTACATTTGGTGGATTGGTAACAATCACATCTACCTCGGTTCTGGGGCTGATGCAAGGCAATTCCTGAACCTCCCAATCGTAGAAATAATAGTAGTAATCATCCGCATTTCCGGTTGTGGTATTGTTCCCCGTTATTGATATTAAACCGGGTATGCTATACGGATAATTGGCTCCACCGCTGTTGCGGTACAAGTCCACAGTTCCATCAATCTTTAGGAGATATTGCAGGCCTGGGTTGACCTCAAAATTTAAATCAACACGGCTCTCTCCTGCCGGAATATTTATTGTGGCGGCTTCAATGGTATTGCCATTCTGTTCCAAAACAATATTCCTATTGCCCGCAGAACCGGCATATACTTTTACGCTTTTCAGGACCAAGGGCAATTCTACATCAAACAGGCAGCCCCACAAGTCGTTTGCGGTAAAATATTGCCCGGTAGAAATATTATTATTTGCTTCCCCCAGGTTTTGGACAGGTGTATTTTCCCTTTCTTCCACATAATAAGAAGTGTTTGAATTCAGTACCGGACTTGTGAAAACAGCACCGCTGTCGATTGCATTGCCACCGCTTGGTGTTTCATACCAGTACAGGTTACCTCCGCTGCCAACAGCGCTTAGCTGAGCAGTATTGTTTGCACAAATGGTATCAGAACTTGCGGTGGGAGATGAAGCCATAGCCACATATACCTGTCTGCTCGTTGTATCCATCACCCCACTTGAATCTTCTACAATCAGCTGCACATCAAATGTACCGGTGCTCGTATAAGTTTGCGATGGATTTTCAAGAGAGGAGCTATTGCCATCACCAAAATCCCAGTAATAATTGACTGCATTAAAAGATTGGTTTATGAAATTGACTGCTCCATCACAAGACTTTTCTGTATCCATACTGAAAGCTGCCAGAACAATATTCCCAGGATTGTCCACCGCATTATTTGGCAAACAGGCACCCATGTCATTTATAATTGCATCTGCTCTATTACCACCATTGAGGCATCCACCGGTATTGTGCAATGCTACTACAAGATGATCATTGTAGCTTATTACCGGGGAGCCCGAGCTGCCATTATCTGTATCTGAATAATATTCGGTACGGGTACCATTGCCTCCTCCATTGATGTTGATCACCTGTGCAAAACCAGATGTTGACTGATCGTCATTTACTGAAATCTTTTTTAGTTGGCCTCCGGGATGTTGTGGAATATATATTCTTTCATTGACAGCCGGCCCTGACGATCTCAAACTTAGAAAACCATATGTGTTTGTAGGGTTTACGGGTAATTGCAGTAAGGTATAATCAAGGGAGCCATCAGTACAAATAAGGTTTGATGTTTGAGCCACCTGGTCGGTAACTGCATTGGCAGGCCCTGTACAATTGCTTCTTTGATAATTGAACTGAAATTCTACACTGTTGGCTTCATTTTGAGAACCCACACAATGGTTGTTGGTCATTACATGTCCCTCAGTACCAATCAGCCAGCCTGTACAAAGTCCTGAACCACCAATAACCAGCCTGCATACAGCGGCTGACTTGTCATACATAATAGTACCATTGTAACATTCAACTTCTTCCTGATCATTATTGCCGCAAATTGCTGCATTGATGCTTTCCTGAATCTGATACTCAGGAAAACCATAGGCCACTCTATTGATATCAAAACCATAAGCGGGTTTATTGCCAAAAGCATAAAGCCTGACAATGGCATAATCTGAAAAAATAGAATAAGACCAGAAATCACTCAAAAAAGACTGTCCACCATCGGGGCTCAGTCCATTACCAGCATAGACAAACTCCTGACCGGTTTCAGGGTTACTTACTGTTACATAATCGCCTTCTGCCAATTGAAAATTGCTGAAATGTATTTTTACGTAGGAAGCATCAGTAGACCTGAATTCTTTTTCAAAAATAACCGGATTCATTTGTTTGGAAACATAAGGATGCTGGGTAGAAATATTTACATCTACCTCATCACCTATTTTCAAAGGAGCATTCTGAGCAAATACAGCAATTGCTGAGAACAGAAAAATAAAAAAGCTTGTAAAATGGGATTTCATTATATAAAAGAGTTGTTCAGATTAGCCCTTGAAAATAAGCAATTTAAGGGTTTATGAAAAATGGTGAATTCAATCAATTAAATTTATTGCTTAACAAATTGTAAGGAATAAAAGTTATTCTTGACACGAAGCAGTAGTATATAATTGCCCTCGTACAGGTGTTTTACTGGAATATTATATTGGCCGGCACCTATGCTTTCATTGTTGTTTTTCAAAACCAATTTACCCGTAGCATCATAAATCCTAAAATCATTCCAATCAGTTTCATATCTTATAAATAAATTGTCTGAAACCGGGTTTGGATACACCTGAATTTGAAGATTATCCTCAATAGACTTTACATTGCTAGTGTCTTCAGGTGTTTCTTTACTTATTCGCACAAAATCAGTAACCTGGCAGCTACTGTCATGTGCAATAGCTATCCAATATTGGCCAATAGAAGCTTCTGTCTGTATGGTGGGTTGATAGCCAGTACCAGAACAGGGCAAACTGCACCATTGATATGCTGTATTGAGCAGGCCAATGGTCTGTGTATTTAAATCAATTTCATTACCATCTTCAATGATTTCAGTATCTCCTTGTATATTCAATTCTGCACTGTTGCTACAACAAAATGTTCTTTCATTGATTATGGCATGCATACGCGGCATCCACCTGTTGAATATGTCGTCATAATATTCAGGAGGAGCACTACTTGATGGATGATCCCCTCCCTCAATGGTATAGAGATAACTGCACAAACCCACATCTTTTGCGCGTTGGTCAATCAAATAACTGCCTTCCAATGTTATGCCCAGTAAGCCGAGGCCTGAATTCAAGTCGTTGTCATCTTCATAAGGCACCGTACCATCTTCATCGCCATGGGCACTGATATGTGGTGCTTTTCCCGCCTCTACCCAGTCGGCATTTGTAAGTGCTCCGGCAACGTTCAAAATCCCGGCCACCTCTCTACTTTGTCTGGGAAAAATACTACTGCTGGCACTAAACCCTCCCAAAGGAGCAAGTTTTGTGGTATCGCCTATTTCAGCGATTTTATCGGGGTGATCGCAATATTCCATGAACAGGGCTGAAATCGCTCCGGCAGAAGCTCCGCCCAGAAAAATCAGATTGGTATCTACAGCATAAGGGTTTCCATTTTTTGCTGAATAATAAAAATATTCAACAGAGGCACGCATATCTTGCATGGCCCTGAAAAACACGCGCATGGCTACATTTCCCAGATTTAAATCCACCTCAAAACCAATGCGATAATCCATTGCTGCCGCCACATAACCTGCTTTGGCATAACGCTCGCAGGCCAATTGCACATAGCTGTCTTTTTTTGATCCTGTTAAAAAAGCTCCCCCAAAGGCAAAAAGCAAAACTGGCCTGTTTTGAACCGTATCCCCAACAGGTTGATAAATATCCAGGAATAGCTCTTGTGTATCTCCTACAGCATTTACCCCTTGTCCAAATTTTATGTTTTCGGTAATTTGAATTGAATCAAATATTTCGGTGAGATAGCGACAATCTTCGCAGTTTTGGGCAAAGGAAATATAAGGGGACAGGCACACAAAAAGGTATGATAGAAATAAACAAGGTATAGTTTTCATAAAACAATTACTTGACTGAACGTGCTTGAAATTACAAAATAATGCACAATCGATTATTTCGATTTCCCTGTTTAAGTATACAGAAATTGAGAAGGTTTGTTCATTTTAGCTATATTTCGATTTCAATTATGCGTGTTTTGAAATCAAGATGTATATTTTTCGCATTTCTGTTAATGCTGTCGAGCTCCTGCATTCGCAAAGATCTGGACAATTTAAGTACACGCAACTGGAGCCCTGAAATAGCCGTTCCATTGATCAATTCCTCCTTTTTTGTGCAGGATATCATCAAAAAATTTGAAACGGGCGGTTTTATAAAAACCGATAGCACACAGCTCATTACAGTGGTTTATACCGGGAAGGTGGTTTCCATTAGCGGAGAAAATCTGATACCTGTTCCCGATCAATCTTTCACAACCATTGATAGCAGCAGTAATGTGAATTTTGCTTTTCCGGGCGGAGATTTGATACATTTTATAATCGTGAAATCCGGAACTTTTAATTACCGCATGCTTTCCAATCGACAGGAGGATATCCGGGTTACCATTACCATTCCCAAAGCCACAAAAAATGGAGCGCCTTTGCGCATTGTCAAAGACCTGCCCTATACCGGAAGCCCAATAGAATATTCCGGGCAAAGTGATCTCTCGGGCTATTTGCTGGATTTAACAGGCAGTGCCGGCAATTCGAGCAATACCATTGAAGTAAAATACCAGGCAGAGTTGATGTCAAACGGGCAGCGCATTTTGTTGGATGAATTTGAAGGAAGTTTTGAAAACATCCGCTACAACTTTATGGAAGGGTTTTTTGGCCTGAAAAATTTTGAAAAAGGAATGGACACCATTGTGCTCGATATTTTTAAAAACTGGATATCGGGCACTGTTTTTATAGAAAACCCGATGATGAACATGCTGGTGCAAAACAGCTTTGGAATGCCACTTGAACTTCACCTTACAGATTTCAATGCCAGCAATCGCCAGGTGGCATTGCCCATAAGTGGATCGGCTTTCAATACGGGTTATGACCTGGGTTTTCCCGATGGCAATAGTATAGGTTCTGCTGAAAACACCGATATCGTGCTCAATTCTGACAATTCCAATCTGCAAAATGTACTGGCCATTGCGCCCAACAGGCTGAACTTTGGGTTTAACGTAACTGCCAATACCAATCCTTTTACGGTGCTTGGCTTTCTTACCGATGAAAGTCAATTTACAATTGATGTAGATCTGGAAATCCCCTTACAGGGCAGAATTGACAATCTTGTGCTGGCCGATACATTTGCAATGGAATTGGACAATATTGAAGAAATTGACTATGCTGATTTTAAGCTTTTTACAGAAAATACCTTTCCGGTAGATTTGCAGATTCAGGTATATTTTACCGATGATCAAGATCAAATTGTGGATTCTTTGCTCAGCACACCCAAAATTATACTGGCATCGGGTATAGCAGAGCCCGGTAGCGATATCAGAATTCCGGTACAAGAGGAAACCATTATTTCCTTTGGCGCAGAAAAACTGGATCATTTTTTTAACAGCAGCAAAATGACCGTAAATGTAAGGCTTGCAAGTACAGGAGGAGGTGCAGAATCGGTACGCTTTCTTTCAACGCAGTCGCTTTCGGTCAAACTTGGTGTAATAAGCGGACTTAGCCCCTAAGCCGGGTAAACCGGAAATCCTAATTGATAGAAAACAAATCCTAAACAAACCTAAATATCAAAATAAAAATGATTAAAACCATAACTAAGAACCTGAGTTCGGAAATTATTTATTGCTCAGAATGCCAGAAAATAGTGAGATTCGACTGGAAATATTGATGGAATAGCGGGCTATTTTGAGATATTTCCAGGAAGAAGATTGCTGTTTTCTGGCATTTGAAATCCATAAAACGCAATTTGCTGCGTTGCATTTGCTCGGTTTATCCCGATAGACCTTCTCAAATGCGCCTTGCCTATTGCATTTTAGTGAATTTCTGAGCTCTTAAATAATTATCGAACTCAGGTTAAGAGGTGGCATTTAAAAAGTTGGACAAAATAATTTCCCTTTAAACCATCAATATTTACAAGTGTTTCAGAATAATACATAAAATTTTCTGCCAAAAAGTAGAGTTTGAATTTTAAGACACCTAATGAGAAAGTGTTCTTACATATTTGCCTTGTTGTGCTTGTTGTGTCCTGTTCGTTATGCAGTCGCCCAACAAGAGCTTACCCTGCATTTTATGACTGATATCATACAATCCTCAACTACAAACCCTGCTTTTCTTTTTGAAAACAAAGCCATTATTGGCATTCCCTCGCTGGCTTTTAATTATGGAAACAATGCATTTGCTTATCGCGATTTAATTCGCCAGGACCAAGATGGACAGAGCTATCTGGATGTGGAGAACATAATTGGCAAATTAAGCCGCAGAAATTATTTGCAAACACAGCTGAATATTGATCTTTTTCGCATTCATTTTAAAATGAAAGACTGGTATTTATCAATTTCCTCCAGTGAAAAAATGAATATCAAGTTGGGCTATTCCAGGGATTTGGTAGAATTGGCCTGGTATGGAAATGCCAATAAAATTGGTCAAACAATGGATTTGGCTCCTGAGCTCAATATGACATATTATCGAGAATTGAGTTTTGGAGTGGGCTATAAAAAAGAATCCTGGCAAATGGGTGCCCGCTTTAAGTACTTAACAGGGATTGCGGATTTAGCGAGCTCCGATGAGTCCATAACTTTATATACCGATGAAGCACATTATGCCATTACAGTGGAGACAGATTTTCTGCTCAATAGCGCTGGGGTGAATAATTTTTTAAAGGATCCTTTGCAGGCGGCTTTTAGTTTCAGCAATTCTGGATTTGCAATGGATTTGGGCGGTACTTATCAGTTCAATGAAAAATGGAGCATGGCAGCAAGTATTGTCAATTTGGGATTTATCCGCTGGAAAGACGATGTGACCAATTACAGCAGCAGGGGCAGTTTTACTTTCCAGGGCATTGAACTGGAATCACTTTTTGAAGAAGAGTCTTTTTCTTTCGATGAGCTGCAGGATTCACTTGAAGCAAATTTCGGATTGAAAGAAAACCAGGATCCCTACACAAGCCATCTTGTTCCGCGCCTTTACGTGAGTACAGCCTATAGTTTTAGGACTACATCGCAGGTAAGCGCTTTGTTTTACGGTGAAATTTTTGATGGTTTTCAACCGGCTATGGCATTGCACTATCAGGAGCAGGTCAATGCGTATTTCAGTATAGGTGCCTCCTATTCAATCAAAAATAAAACCTATGCCAATTTTGGTTTAAGCACGGTCATATCTTACTGGAAAATGCAGGCCTTCTTTGTATCGGATAATTTTGTGAGCGTATTTATCCCAAAAAGATCAAAAAGTGTCAATTTCAGGGCGGGGATAAATTTTAGGTTGTGATCATAAAGCCCTTTTAAACCTATTTCTTCCCTTCTACATCTACTTTTAAAGGCTTTTGTTCATCATACAGCTTGTGCTCCAATACATATGAAGGCATTGTGTAGCCATTGCTCAGCAGCATGTTGACAACTCCCCTAACTATCCGGCTTTTGATAAATTCACCTTCCAGGGCCTCTTCAAAATTTTTGCTTTTAAAAGCATCTACCCAGAAAAACACCCTGATGTCAATGGTGCTTACCCCAACTTGCTCGATGTTAACGGCAGGCTTGGGATTTTTAAGCACACCATATTGCTCATATTTTTTCAATTCCTGAAGAATCAGTTTGCGGGCGCGCTCTGTATCACACTCAGTATCCAATCCCAGGGGAAAATCATAGCGCAACAGCCCGTCTTTGGTAAAATTGGTCAGTTCGGTTTTTACGATTGTGGCATTGGGAATATAAATATCCCTGCCATCCTGTGTCCTGATATGGGTTGTTCTCAGGTTGAGTGCTGTTACTCTTCCTTTAAACCCTCCTACTTCAATAATATCCCGAATGTTGAAAGGCCGGCTGAATGCCAGCAAAAGTCCGGAAAGAAAATTCTCGGCAATATCCTTAAAAGCAAAGCCTATAATGAAAGCTGAAACTCCGGCACCGGCCAACATTCCCCCGGCAATTTTGCTAAAGCCCAAAATATTTAAAGCAGTAAATAACCCAAAGAGATAAATAACCCACTTGATAATAGCAGCTATTAATCCGGCCACTATACTGTCTTTCCATTTTTGTGCTATGCGTTTTTGTAAAAGGGTGAAAACAAGCCTGCCCGTGAAATAAAAGAGTAAAAACACAACTAGTGCAATGCTCAGCTCAGGAAGCAATTCAAAGATGCGGTCTTTATAGGAAGAAAAAACACTGACAAACTGGTCTTTTAAAGCAACAGTGTCAATAAATGCCATCGTAAAATATATCATGCTCTAAAATTAGAATATTTTTTACAGAGAAATTTTATCCGGCTAAAAATATACAGCTATGTCGGAAAACATACTTTGCCTATCTTTGCTCAAATTCTCTGCTGAATGCGACCCAGGGTAATTCTCGACAAAGATCAATTTGCGCTTACCATTGAAAGGCTCTGTCATCAATTGATAGAAGTTCACGGTGATTTCAGCAATACCGCATTAATAGGCGTACAACCCCGCGGTGTTTTTCTCTCCGACCGCATTGTAGAACGCCTACAGGATATTCAGCCCAAAAACAAAGGGCTTTACGGAAAGCTCGATAACACCTTTTATCGCGATGATTTCAGAAGACGGGACAATCTGGCCGTTGCAAGTCAAACGACTATTGATTTTTCAATTGAAGGGAAAAAAGTAGTATTGATTGATGATGTGCTTTTTACCGGAAGAACCATACGCTCAGCAATGGATGCCCTGCTTGATTTTGGAAGACCCGATCATATAGAATTACTGACATTGATTGATCGCAGGCTGAGCAGGGATGTGCCTATTCAGGCCAATTATATAGGCAAAAAAATTGACTCGATTGAGTCTGAAAGAGTGAAAGTGGAGTGGAAAGGGGAAGCGGAAGCTAAGGAGGATAAGGTTTGGATTTTAAGAACAGATAAAAAAGATTAATGGGAGCTTTGAGTACAGATCATCTTCTCGGAATTAAAGACCTTCAAAAAGAAGACATCGAGCTCATTTTTAAAACGGCTGATAATTTCAAGGAAGTACTCAGCAGGCCAATCAAAAAAGTACCCTCCCTTCGCGATACGACCATTGCCAACCTGTTTTTTGAAAATTCCACAAGAACCAGAATATCCTTCGAATTGGCAGAAAAAAGGCTTTCGGCAGATGTGGTGAATTTTTCCGCTGGATCATCCTCAGTGAAAAAAGGAGAAACACTGATTGATACAGTGAATAATATCCTGGCCATGAAAGTGGATATGGTGGTGATGCGGCATCCTGCTCCGGGCGCCCATCAGTTTTTGTCGCGCCATATCGATGCCAAAATCATCAATGCGGGCGATGGCACACATGAGCACCCTACCCAGGCACTGCTCGATAATTTTTCCATTCGCGAAAAATTAAAACTAAAGAGTTTTAAGGGATTGAAAGTCTGCATTTTTGGCGATATCAAACATTCGCGAGTAGCACTGTCCAATATTTTTTGCCTACAAAAATTAGGAGCTAAAGTACGCGTATGCGGCCCCCCAACTTTGATTCCAAAATTCATCCACACCCTTGATGTAGAAGTTTCCTACAGTGTAAAAGAATCGCTGCAATGGTGCGATGTGGCCAATATTCTGCGCATACAGATGGAGCGCCAGGACATCAAATATTTTCCTTCATTACGCGAATATGCCATGTACTACGGCATCAATAAAAAGTTGCTGGACAGCATCAAAAAAGACATTGTGATTATGCATCCCGGCCCGATTAATCGAGGGGTGGAAATTGCTTCTGATGTGGCGGATTCCAAACAAAGTATTATCCTACAACAAGTAGAAAATGGGGTTGCCATTCGTATGGCCGTACTTTATTTGATGGCCGGGAAGGTGGAGTGATTTAGTATTGATTACAAGCTAGCCTTTTTAATATCTTAGGATTCAACTTCAACCATTTTTTGGTAGAATATTTTTCATGCCCATGAAAAGCCTTGTAATCATTGGTCATCCTATGTTTACAATCTCATTATTTTTATAGTGAATAAAAAGGGAGAAAGAGTAAGGCTATTGATCGTCATTGGTCTTAAAGACAGT
>JBBDNB010000051.1 GCA_040877935.1 Chitinophagales bacterium | reverse complement strand
GAAGTGTCTGATTTTGAAGTGATTTCATGCTGCAATAGATTTCCTAATGCATATTCCGGGTTCAAGTATAGAAAAAATATTTTTTTGAATACCGGGATTATAGTACAGAACATTATCATTCAATTGCTTGAATGTCAGTAGCTGCAACGGTTTGTCTGCCACCAAAGTCAGGACAACAGAGCTCATATTTTTTCCCTATGCCCATCCCAATCCAATGGGTCATGACCCATTGGAATTAATAAAGTCCAAAATAATTTCCGAACTCAGGTAAATAGGTAAAGGGAAATTTGGCAAGAACAACAGCACTTAAGTTTCAAATTTATTCCAATCTATCCCTTAGCGTGATAGTGTCGATAACTGCAACCAAAACTCTTCTATCTTCAGTATGGCATCCAAAAATTCATCCATTTCTATGGGCTTTTTAACATAACTATTGCTGTGATTCGAATAGGCCTTTTCAATGTCTTTTTGATTAGATGAAGTCGTAAGCATTATTACCGGAATCTTTTTAAGATTGGGATCAGTTTTGATTTGCTCTAAAACTTGGTGTCCGTTATAAATAGGGATATTGATATCCAAAAGGACAAGATCAGGCTTCTTGGCTTCAGCAAAATCACCTCTTTTATAAAGAAAATCAAGAGCTTCCCTTCCATTTTTTGCCACACTGATTTCGGTTTTTACTTTGCTTTCCTCAAAAGCTTCTAATGTTAAAAAAACATCTCCTTCGTTGTCTTCTACCAAGAGGATGTGTACGGGCTTTAATGTCATGTTTTAAGTTTTTGTTTTGAAAAAGTGAAATAAAAAGTAGATCCTTTGCCTATTGCAGACTTCACACCTATTGCCCCGCCATGGTTTTCAACTATACGCTTACAGGCAGACAGTCCTATACCGGTTCCGGGTATGGCATCGTGCGAATGCAGTCTTTTCATAAATTCAAACACTTGATTGGCTAAACTCTGATCAAAGCCCATCCCATTGTCCTGGACAAACACTTTGATTTTAGGCTCTTTGTCTTCAAACCAAACAATAATTTGCGGGTCGGCAGCAGATTTATATTTAATGGCATTGCTGAAAAGATTCTGAAAAAGCCGGGCCAGTTGATGCTTATTACCAAGCACTTTCGGTAATTCAGGAATCGTGAAAACAGCTTGGCTTTCATGCACCTGATCCCTGATCGACTCTATCGCAATATCACAGGCTTCATTTAAAGAGACTTCTTCAAATATTCTTTCCTCCTTGTCAATCGTTGCGTACTCCAATAAATCCTTTATCATCAGTCTCATCCGCTGGGCATTGCTTTTGATTAAGGAAAAACCCTTCTCCTCCTTACTTCCTACAGTGAAAAGCCCCTTTTTTTCTAAAAAATCAATCATCGCAAAAATGGTTCTTAAAGGGGCTTGTAAATCATGGGAGGCAATGTACGCGAATTGTTCTAAGTCCTGATTCATCTGTTTAAGCTTATGAACAGATTGCTCAGCCTCTTTTTTTGCTTTCATTAATTCCAACTCGTATTGTTTCCGCTGGGTGATATTCAGAACTGAAAACCGGAAGAAAGGCTCCTCTTTTTTATGACCCGAAATTCGTTTGGCATTGACCAATGCAGGCAGTTTGATCGGTTCCTTTCCTTTGAGTTCAATATTTATTTCCGAAATCTCTCCATGCATTTGAAGCAGTGGCATTAGGTGGGTTTCGTAATATATTTTTTCACCCATGCCCAATAAATCCTGAAAAGATTTTTGAAGCACAATTTCGTCTCGTTCTAAACCCAACCACTTTAGCAAGGTGGTATTTATATTGACAATAAGGCCATCGGCACGCATAGTAAGATAACCAAAAGGGGCATTTTGGTAGAGATCTTCTGCGTCTTCAAAAAATGGCTGTGGTCTCATAGTTTGGTTGCTAAAAAATTTTGTATGCTGGAGATAACTTGAGATGGTGCAGTAAGGTGCGGGCAGTGGCCGGGACTGTTTAAAAGCACATACTTACTGTTCCTGATTTTCTCATGAACAAATTCTCCAACTTGAACAGGGGCAATCACATCCGGATGAGATTGGATAATCAAGCTTTGGGTTGAAACCCCGGATAAATCGTTTCGGTTATCGCCCAGAAATGTCACCCTGGCGAAATGCTTGGCAATATCGGGGTTCATAGAGCAGAAACTGTTTTTAAGTTCTTCGGAATACTCCTGTTTATCAGAGTTGCCAATAATCACAGGCGTAATGTAACTAGACCACCCAAGATAATTACTTTCCAGAGTTGTGATCAATTCGTCAATATCCTTTTGTGTAAAGCCACCGAAATAGTCATTGCTATTGATATAACATGGAGAGGGGCCAATTAAAACCAGTTTGTGGAATAATTCTGGTCTGTCAACTGCGGCAAGAACGCCAATTATGCTACTGACAGAGTGCCCCACAAAAATGATGTTTTTGAGCTCCAACGCTTCACAGATTTCAACAAGGTCATCAGCATAGCCTTTGAGGGAATTGTATTTTTCAAAATCGTAGGCACTTTGGTCTGATTTGCCAGAACCTACATGGTCAAACAAAACAATCTTAAAATCCTTTTCAAAAGCAGGAGTAATAAATCGCCACATATTTTGGTCGCACCCATAACCGTGTGCAAAAATCATGGGTTGATTTCCTTCGCCAAACACTTTTATATTATTTCTTGCAATTATGTTGTTGTTCATTTTCTATTCTGTTTAGGCAAGGTGAAAAAGAAAGTAGTGCCTTCTCCCAGAGTAGATTCCAACCAAACTTCTCCACCCATTCTTTCAATACTTTTCTTGACCATCGCCAGGCCCATCCCGCTTCCTTCGTACTGCTGATGATCGTTGAGGCGTTTAAACAAATTAAAAACATCCTGCCTTTGATCTTCCGGTATGCCCACCCCATTATCTTTTACCTGAATAGTGTATTTTATATCATTCTCTTCTACCTGAATGGACACCACCGGAGTTTTCCCTTCAGGAACAAATTTAATGGCATTGGAAATGAGATTTTGTAAAACCTGTTGGTAGCCTGTAAATGAACCTATAATTATGGGCAGCTTATCACTTTTGATTTGGGCATCTTTTTCTTCTATTTCTTTTTGAAGAATTTTCTTTACTTCCAAAAACACATCATTCAGATCTACAGTTTCGGTGGTTTCGAAATTGGAAGATTGATGAAACTCCAATAAATCCGCCAACATTTTACTTAAGCGGTTGGCTCCATCCAATGCCAGGTCAATATATTTTTGTCCTTTTGGGTCGAGGCTTTCTCTATACTTTTTATGAAAAAGCGTTAAAGGAGATTTAATCATTCTCAGGGGTTCCTTCAAGTCATGCGAAACGGAATAAGTAAACATGCTCATGTTGTCGTTGACAGCATTCAATTCCTGATTCAACAACTCAATTTTTTGATTTTTGCGCATCAACTCCCGTTTGTTGTTGATTAATTCGTTGTTGAGTGCAGAGAAATCATTCAAAAAAGCCTCATTCATTTCCTTTTTCTGCTCTTCGTTAAGAATCGTGCTGACCTTTTTCTCGGTTAGTCTTATCTGGTTTGCCTGCTCGTTGTTGATCAGCATAATTTCATCCAAAGCCTTTCCGGTAGAATTCAGTTCAGTATTTCCGCAAAGCAGGATCGTTTCTTTTAATAAATAACCTGAAAAAATATAGGTGACTTGTTGACCATTAAAGCTCAGGGTCAGCAAGATATTCTCTTCCATAGATTTCTCGTGAATGGAAAGCCAGAAGCTACCCAACTCTTTGATGGAGGATGATGAAACAAGGCTATGTAAGCCAACCGGTAGCTTAATGTTTTCGAGCAGGGAGGCGGTGTCCAAAAATACCTGTTTTACTGCCCCGTGTTGGTCGCAGGCCAGGATAATTTTCTTATCGTTTGGCTTAATTTCCATCTTATTGATTTACCAATTCGTTAGCCGTTGTAATTGCCTGATCAGCATTTTGAGCAAAAGCATCAGCGGCCACTCTTTGCCAGAGATCCGGATTGGTCAGAAATGGATAACCGCCCACCATTATTTTCAATTTTTTAAAATCACTTTTAGCCTGTATATTTTTTATCAGAGTGGCTGCTCTGCTAACATGGGTAGGAAGGGTAATAGACAACGCAAGCACATCGGCCTTGTACTCTTTTAGCGCCTCCTGCAATTGATTGTCAGGCATATTGGCACCGAGATAATAGGTGTCCCATCCGTCCATTTCAAAAAAATCAGTGACCATGCGAATGCCAAGTTCGTGCAATTCTCCGGAAATGGAGCAGGCCACCAATGTTTTTCCCTTGCGCTTGGAAGAAAAAATATGCTGGTACAAGCCGGACATGATCTGCTGGGTTGCAGCCGTACAGTAATGCTCGTGGGCAACAGTGATTTTATTGCATTGCCACAAGCGCCCTACTTCATATTGTGAAACCTGAAAAATAAACTGGTAGATATCTTTTATAGAAACTTCCTGTTCGATGAGCTCTGTAATCAAATGTGTTGCCTCCCTTCGTTTACCGAGCAGCAAATACTCCATATATGCAGTAACTTCTTTTTTCAGTGGGTTGTCATCTGCGATATAGGACGGGGTTTCTTCAGTATTGTCTTTGAGTTTTTCTTTGGCGATAGCAATATACTCCTTGGTCACATCGGAAAAATCACTGCCCAGGATCTCATGTATGGCCTGTTGAACAAATTCTAGGTTATGGTGCAGGTCTGTATCCGGAATATTTCTGGATTTTAGCATGGCGGCAGCCCAGAGTATATAGTTGGCATACATATCCGGTAGTTTCATGGTCATTGCTTCAGCCAGAAAATTGAGATGGAAAACAGCGTCTTCATAACAACGGTTTTTGCCAACTGGCCCGTAGCGTTTCATCAAGCCCGGATCGTGTGTAAAATGCAAGTGGGTGATATGATTGGCCAGTTCACTTGATTTTTCATTGAGCAATTTCAAATTCAGTGCAGACATAATTAAGAGCTTATGTGTTCGTATTTAGTCAGTTCCCAGCTTTTAGGGACTAGTTTCAGTCCTTTGGGAATATTTTTATGCGATTCCTTTAAATGGTGGCGGTGCCAGTATTCAAAATCTTCCTCACTTTCCCAATAGGTAATCAGGTGAATTTCTGCCGGGTTATTTAAAGGACTTAGTACATCCAACTTCACAAATCCTTTGGCGTTTTGCACTAGCCCAGGTCGGTTTTTAAAAGCGCTTTTCACTTCTTCCTCCATGCCATTTTGGATTTCAAATTTACTGATGGCTGCTATCATAAAACTGATAAATTAGTTTATACCGTTTGTGAGCTGATTCAATTTCAAGTAATGTACACTAATTCTTTGGTACAGTAAAAAAGAAAGTAGTGCCTTCTCCCAGAGTTGATTCCAAACAAATTTTGCCTCCCAAAAATTCCACGTGTTTTTTTGCAACTGATAAGCCTACACCAGTACCTGCGTATTGGTCTCTATTGTGCAATCTCTGAAAGATGAGAAATATTTTATCAAAGAATTCTGAATCGATTCCAATACCATTGTCTTTGATTGAAAACTCCCACTCGGCTTCTTTTTCTATTGCATTGATTTCTATTTGCGGTGCCTTCCCTTCTCCTGAATATTTTATAGCATTATCCAATAATGAATGAAATACCTGTGTTATAGCAGCTTTATACGAATAAATGGTAGGTAATTCAGATGTGGAGATGCTTACTGCTTTCTCTGAAATAATTTTTCTCCTGAGCTGTTTGAATTCAGAGAGTATTTCATTAACATCCACTTCCTCCATCGATTCTATTGGCCTGCCGGCTCTTGAATATTCCAGTAAATCAAGGATAGTTTGTTTCATACGTTTCGCTCCATCACTAGCAAAGTGAATATACTGAAGTGCTTTTTCGTCCAATTGGCCTCCATAACCTGTGCTCAATTTATTCATAAAACTAGACACCATCCTTAAAGGCTCCTGAAGGTCATGGGATGCTACAAATGCATACTCCTCAAGCTCTTCATTCTTGATCTGCAATGCAGCCTTATTGCTCTCCAATTCATTCTTTAGCCTATTCTGCTCCTTGATGTGGTTTTCTAATCCAATGAAAATTTTCGGGATGAGCGCTGAAGACAGGTAACAAAGAAAGACCAAATTAGAGCTAACGGCAACCCATTCATTAACGGAACTCATATCAACATTGTGTTCAAAGTTCAGCAACTCGAAATGTATAGCAAAAGCAAATAGCACCGAAATAAAAAGCACCAGGTGGCTCCACCAATAAGCATACTTATTGTCAAAAATGATGATGGAGTAAATACAAGCTGCCAAAAAGTAAACTAAAACCGAACCGGAAGAAGGAGCGGTGAAAATATTTAAGATGCTTGCAAAAGCAAATACGGTCAATGAAAAAATCAATTTTCTTACCATTATTTGAACTCGTGGCGCAAAAGCAATAAAAAACATGAGTCCAAGCGTACTAAAATGCAATATTGTTATAAACTCTTTATTTTCAAATGTAATCAAAAACAAAGACGGGATTAGCGCAATGAAACAAAGCGGTAGGACAAAAATCATGGTGGTGGAAAACAGGGAGTTTCTCCAATAATTTACGCTACCCTCAGATATTTCATTGTTCAAGGAGCAATTATTCCTGATGGTATCCTTGTATGTTTGCCATATACTACTCATTGTGTTTTTGGTATGCTAAAGTAAAACGTAGCGCCTTTTCCAAGTTCTGATTTCAACCAAATTTTGCCTCCTAAAAATTCCACATGTCTTTTTGCAATTGATAAGCCTATGCCAGTACCAGCATATTGATCTCTATTGTGCAATCTCTGAAAGATGAGAAATATTTTTTCAAAGAATTCTGAATCGATTCCAATACCATTGTCTTTGATTGAAAACTCCCACTCGGCTTCTTTTTCTATTGCCTTGATTTCTATTTGAGGCGCCTTCCCCTCTTCTGCGTATTTTATGGCATTATCCAATAAAGAATTAAATACCTGGGCAATTCCCGCCTTATAGGTAGTAACAGTAGGAAGCTCAACAGAGGATATGGAAGCAGCTTTCTCTGAAATAACTTTTCTTCTAAGCTGTTTGAATTCAGATAGTATTTCATTCAAATCCACTTCCTCCAGACTGTCTATAGGTTTGGCTGCTCTTGAGTACTCCAATAAATCAAGAATGATTCGCTTCATCCTTTTTGCGCCATCAGATGCGTAATGTATGTACTGAAGGGCTTTTTCGTCCAGTTGATCTCCATACTTTCGCTTGAGCTGGTCCATAAAGCTAGAAATCATCCGCAAGGGTTCCTGCAAATCGTGGGATGTGATAAAGGCAAAAGATTCCAATTCTTCATTGGAGCGCTCCAAATCCTTGGCATAATTTTGTAGGGATTCATTGAGCTCCAACAATTGTTTTTCGTGATTTTTTTGTTCGGTAATATCTGTCATAGCACCTACCATACGCATAGGTTTACCATCTACGTTTCTAATTACTATACCCCTGTCAATCACTTTTGCAAATGTGCCGTCACTTTTCCTGTAGCTATACTCAGCGACCCAGTTGGTTTGCTCTGAATCTTCAATTGCTTCATGAATACTTTGCACAACCCTATCTCTATCATCAGGATAAATGTGTTCGGTCCAGGATTCAAGGCTTGGAGTGATTTTACTTACTTCATAACCGAAGAGTTTTGTAAATCCCCCACCCCAATACAGGGTATCATCTTTAATATTCCAGTCCCAAATAGCGTCATTAGTAGCCTGCGTTACTTTTTCGAAGCGTTCATTGGCTTGCAACAGTCTAATATCTGCTTCCTTCCTTAGCGTTACATCTTTAAAATAGACAGATAGCCCCTCGTTTGAAGGATAAACTGTTACTTCAAACCATTTATTCACCGCAGGATAGTAATCTTCAACCGTTACCTTTTCTCCTGTCTCCATTGCTCTGTGGTACTCCCTGTAAAAATCCGTGTCGATGGCATCGGCAAATAAATCCCATAAATTATCCCCAATCAAATCTTCTCTTTTCCGACCTATCAGGTTTTCGGCTTCTTTATTCCAATAGGTGATAATCCAGTTTTTATCCACGGCAAAAAAAGCATCCCCTATACTTTCGAGAATATTGTTTTTCTCTTCGTAGGCATTTTGAAGCTCCTCTTCTGCTTTTTTCCGATCGCTAATATCCCTGGTTATTCCCAATAAGGACATAATTTTACCTTGCTCGTTTTTTAAAGGAACAGCGTGCGTCTCCATCCATCGGTGTGTTCCATTAAAACCTTTTATCTCGAATAAAAGCTTACCTGTTTCTCCTTTAAAAACCTTTTTTGTAAAAGTGGCGAATGCTGGTCGATGTTCAGGCAAAACAAGACCCAGCACAGATTTACCTATTATCTTTTCTTTATTATCGGCCTCAATCATTGCAAGTCCTGCCGGGTTCATCATTAATACTTTGTTATCCGGGCCTAACAATTTTATGCATTCCGGTTCAGCATCTAATATCGTTCTTATCCTGTTTTCGCTTTCCTTTAGGGCTATTTCTGCTATTTTGCGCTCGTGAATGTCCTGAAAACTGCCATAAATGCGTTGACATTTACCTTCTACCATTTCCGCATTGCCAATGGCTCGCACCCAGCGTTCATTCTTTTTAGCGGTAACCAATACGGCTTCAAAATCAAAGGGAATACACGATGTCACGCATTTTTCTACATTTTCACGAACCAAGTCCTTAAAATCTTCCCTGTAAAAATCAATGGAGCCTTCCAAGTCAGGCTTGAAGGTTTTAGGGTCTGTTTCGTGAAGTTCATGAAGCATTTCAGACCATATAATCTCATTGTTGGCGAAGTTGACTTCCCAACTTCCGATTTTGGCCAACTTTGACACCTGTCGGTTTAGCTCCCTGAGTCTTTTTTCTTCGGTAATATTTCTTGCCGTAGCATAGATAAGCCCTTCCTGCAAATTTGAATTACTGGTCCAGCTTAGCCATGTTATATTGCCACTTTTGTTGATGTAGCGATTTTCAAAACCAAAGGTTTTTCCACCTTTTTTAAGTTTTTCTAGATCATAGTGTGAACTATCTTTGTCATCAGGGTGGACAAATTTTTCAAAGGTGTTGTATAGAATCTCCTCTTCAGTACATCCAATCAAATCACAGCCAGCCTTATTAATTTTGAGAAATCTGCCCTGTAAATCCGTGATGCAGATGATATCAGGTATGGCATCATATAAATGTTGAAGGTCTTTCTCCAGTTTTTTTCGGTTGATTTCTGAGCCTAAAAATTGTCGAAGCTGCTCAAAAAGAGCCTTGTACTTTTTCAAGTGGTGCAGCTCTTGTTGGGTCCCAACTACCAGCACACCCACAATCTTTTGATTAAACTCCAGCGGAATACCCATTGCCGATGCAATTCCCGCTTTTTGAGCAGCTTCCTTGCGAACAAAATCATCCTTCTTGCTGATATCATCCCATAATAGTGTGGCTTTTTTGTCCCAAACGATGCCGGGAAGGCCTTCAACCTTAGTAAAGGATTTGATGTCCTTGCTGTGTTCATAAAAGGTGTCGGCTTTGGGTGATGCCGACTCGAAAGCAAATAGCTTAATGTGTGTGTCTTCAATGTTAGGAAGCCACAATTCCACAAAATCAAAGTGTCCATAATCATTGAGGGTTTGGCAAAGCGCAGTAGCAGCATCGAGCAGGTTGTTTTCATAAGAAAAGTTTAGGCTGATTTTTCCTAAAAGTTCCTTTTCAAGCTCTTTTTGTTTTTGCTCGGATACATCTCTTGAAACAGAAATGAGTTGTTGTATAGGTTTGCCTGTTTCACCTACTGGAGATACCATTACATCCCACCATTTAGGTGTACCTTTTGCTGTAGGGCAGAAGGCTGCGAACTGTGCGGTTTCCCCTTTCAAAGCTTTTTTGATGGCTTCCTTTGCCAAACCTTCATTTTCAGCTCCCCAAAGCGTCCACCAGCCTTTATCTTTAAATTTTGAGAAGTCTTCAATTTCCATCAGGCAAAGTCCATTGTAATTCATATACTGGATACGACCTTCGGTATCTATTACTTTCACGCAATCCGGGCTGCTTTCTAAAACCGTACGATTAAATTGCTCACTAACCTCCAGTTGTTTTTGGGCTTCCATTTGTTCGGTAATGTCCCTGGAATTGGCTACAATCCCATTTACCACAGGATTATCCGTCATATTGGTGAAGACCGTTTCAATCCAACGCCATTCCTTGTTTTTGTTCCGAAAGCGAAACGGATTAATAAGCACTTTTTTTTCTGTTGCTATTTTCTGCAAACTCGATGAAACTTTTTCTGCATCGTCAGGATGGATGAATTCAAAGGGACTTCTTCCAATAAATTCTTCAGGAGCTATCCCTAAAACTGAAATGCTTGTTGGGCTAACATAAAGATATTTACCTTCTGCGTCCAGAATGGCTATCAGGTCAGCACCCTCTTGCACCAATGCCTTGAAGCGTTGTTCACTTTGAAGTGTTTTTTCTTCCTGTTCGCTTTTTTCCGTTACATCCTGGCAAACAACGAGCAAACACTGGCGATCATTGAAATCAACCTTGTGCCCGTTGATTTCTACCTGGATAAGCGTACCGTTCTTTTTTTGGTGGGTGAATATGCCTAAATAAATATTTCCATCTCTTTTCTTTATATCTGTATTGGCCTTGATGAGATTAGGCACCTCTTCAGGTGGCCTTAAATCTTTTAAGGTTAATGATAGAAATTCTTTTCTCGAATATCCATAGTGCTCGATGGCAGCGATGTTCACATCCAGTATTTCCAGCGTTTCATTGTCTGAAATCCATGAGGGTAGTGGGTTTAAGCTGAAAAGGTCTTTGTTTATCTGGTCTTTTGTCATTTCTTAATTGAGTTACTATAAAACCATATGTATTATAATTATTTATAAATATACACCAATAAGCAGTGATATGCAAAAGAATAAATTTAGATTTGAATTTATGGTTTTTTCAGGACAAACAGATTCAAATTTGCTTGGGGCGTAGGGCAAATTTCCAGTATAGAAAAAATATTTTTTTGAATATCGGGATTATGGCACAGAACATTATCATTCAACTCCCTGAATGACAGTAGCTGCAAGGGTTTGTCTGTCACCAATTCAGGACAACAGGATGCATATTTTTTTCCTATGCCCATCCCAATCCAATGGGTCATGACCCATTAAAAAAGCAGAAAAAAAGCCCATGTAGAGATGACATCTTTATTGGAAAGATGTCATCTCTTGCACTAAACCCCGGTTTTATGTATAATATGCGATCCCTCCGGGATCGGACGGTGGTGGGAATCCTTGTTTAATCGGGTAGGAAGCGGCTTTCACCGCTGTCCCCCCACACCACCCGGCATAC
>JBBDNB010000050.1 GCA_040877935.1 Chitinophagales bacterium | reverse complement strand
TGGTGATAATAACTATGTTTCCATTTTTACTTCACTGCAATACTAAAGGACAGTTTGTGAGCAAATAAACAACCTCGGGGCAAGCCCACGGGGCATTTATTTGGAAAAAATACTTTTGATTACGAGGCAAGCCTCGAAGCACCCGCCTGCTTAGTCGGACAGGTTTAAATCTCGATTATCGAGTAAATTTCTTGCTATTCCCTAATAAATATCTGAGTACTTTTGCATTTCAATGCAGCAATATGCCACAAGAGCAGAATAATGATGAGAAGAAGCCCAATAGCTTGACCCAAGATCAGATAGATCAGTGTATTTCCATTTTAGAGCAACTCAATGCAGATACCAATCAAATATTTGAAATTCCCAAGGAAAAACGCATTGCACTTTTAAAAGCAGCCGGATTGATTTCAAGGCCGAGCCGGGAAGAATTTTCCAGGCGGGTGAAAGATGCTAAGAAGGCTGCCAAAAGGAAACTCAAGGAAAAGGACAAACACTCCCGCAACAAAACCGGGATAAGATCTGCCCGTGAAGCCACAATTTTCGAAGCACCGGAAATGATTGCGCTGAATGGCTCGGAAGCAAAGGAAGAAGTGGAGTTGAACTCTCCCAGAAATTGCTACGTGTGCAAAGCCACATTCAATAAGCTGCACCACTTTTACGATACCATGTGCAAGGAATGTGGCGATTTCAATTACGCCAAACGATTTCAAAGTGCCGATTTGCGGGGACAAGTGGCATTGGTAACCGGATCAAGGTTAAAAATAGGCTATCACATTACTTTAATGTTGTTGCGAGCAGGTGCTACCGTTATTGCCACCACCCGTTTTCCGGTCGATTCCGCTTTGCGTTTTTCCAAAGAAGCTGATTATCCAGATTGGGCCAATCGACTGAAAATTCACGGTTTGGATCTAAGGCATATTCCCAGCGTTGAGATTTTTTGCAATTTCATTGAGCAGGAATACGAACGATTGGATGTATTGATCAATAATGCCGCACAAACCGTGAGGCGACCTGCCGGATTTTATCAGCATTTAATGCCCAATGAAGAGCGCTCATTTGATGCATTGCCGAAATTCGCCCAACAACTACTGAGCGATCACGAAGCGTGTATTCAGGAATTGAGAAGCTTGAGCAGCGGATTTGCCAAAGGAGAACAAAAAAATCTGCCCGTAAGCTGGCATGGCAAGCAACTGGGCATTGGCTTGAGTGCCTCGGCCAAACTTTCGCAAATACCCTACAGTATTGATAATTCCCTCAGTCCAGAGGAGGTATTTCCCGAAGGAAAACTGGATGCAGATCTACAACAAGTGGATTTGAGAAAAACCAACAGTTGGCGATTGAAATTGGGAGAAGTCAATACCACAGAGATGCTGGAAGTGCAATTGGTCAATTCAGTGGCGCCATTTGTATTGTGCAATCGATTGGCGAATTTGATGAAAAAAGACAATACCGGGATGAAGCACATCATTAACGTATCGGCAATGGAGGGTAAATTCCACCGCTGGCACAAAGAAGCGCGACATCCGCATACCAATATGGCAAAGGCCGCCCTTAACATGATGACACATACTTCTGCTTCGGATCTGGCGAAATACGGAATTTATATGAATGCGGTAGATACCGGTTGGGTAACGGATGAAGATCCTGCTGAATTGGCAAAGAAAAAACAAGAAGTGCACGATTTTCAGCCTCCCCTGGATATTGTGGATGGCGCAGCACGAGTACTCGATCCTTTATTTGATGGCATCAATACGGGCAAACATTGGTGCGGAAAATTCCTAAAAGATTACCGCCCAATCGATTGGTGATTAAAGAGTCTTTTTCTCATACACCCCAAATACAAAATCACTTTGGTGGCTTTTCAGATATTCATCTTCAAAAGCAAACAGTTGATCCAAAAGATCCTGTTTTCTGGCATCAAGTTCAATAAAATGATGGGCGATACTTTTCAACGCACTCATCAGTAAATTTCCCCCATAGGGCTTTTCTACAATGGTATTAAAATGCTGGTGGATATTGGGCATAATGCTTTCAGAATCTATGCATTCAGAAGGATCGGCAATGATCATTCGCAACAAACCAGAACCATAAAACTTGTTTTTCAGCAAATTGGTCTTGTATATAACCCGATATTCTTCGTCAATCAATTTTATGCATTGATTAATGGCTTTTATTTGCTCCTTGTCAAATTGCAAACGGTTTTTGCCCACAAATTCATTGATGATCAATTTGCCATTTTCCTTTAAAACGGGCATGATCTTGTTTTTTAGAAAATGTTCGATATCATCAAAATGATGCAGTGAAGAATGAAAAAGCACTACATCATAAAATTCTTTTTGCAAATCGGATTGGTAAATATCCTGATGCAGAAATTGCATATTATTCAGTCCCTTTTCACGGGAAATTTCAGCAGCTTTTTGAAGCAAATTATCTGCAATATCCACGCAATGGATTTCCCAATTGGGATTGAGTTCCGCCAATCGCATTTCATGGCTGCAAATGCCCGAGCCAATAGAAACGAGTTTTAAATGTTGGGAATTTGAAAAAACGGTCTTTGTGAGATAGGTTTCATAATCCACTTCTAGATCCCCACTGATTTTTTCATTCCAACGCCTTTTCACATAAGGAATATCCCACCAATTGGAACCCACCGAAGCTGTAGTGTTAAAAGCACTTTTGGTTCTTTCCAGACTTGAAAAGTTGAATTTTGAAAGAATAAAGGGCAGTCCTCTTTGAATGCCTTTGACAAAAACATCCCTAATATCTTCTTGGGTTAGTAGTCGCATGAATAAACAGTGGGGCTTGGTTATTTAAACAAATGTAGCCTAAACATAGCTCAATAGGTCTAGATCCTTCAATTCTTTCAAACCTTAGAAAGCTTTTACTTGAGTTAGATAATTTTTTAAAAAAGTTGAAATCCTCCCAAGATCAAAAGGTAGCGGAGCAGTTTACCGAGGAACATCCAAAAAGCGGTTAACCAAATATGTGCTTTAAAAAAGCCCAATGCCAATACAATCACATCTCCTATAATTGGTAAAAAACTAAATATTGCAAAAAAGCTACCATAGCGGGCAATTTTAGGTTGCCATTTCATTACCTTTTCCTGCTTGATGCGCAAGTATTTCTCTATCCAATTCCACTTACCCAAGTACCCCAAGCCATAAGAGGTCATACCTCCGAGCCAATTTCCCAAAGTAGCTACAGTAACAGAAATAAAAGGGTTTGCTCCCGCAGCAAGAATCCCCGCCAATACAGCCTCAGAAGAAAAAAGTAAGACCGTAGCAGATAAAAAACTCGATAGAAATAATCCCCAATACCCCCATTGTAACCAGTCCATTGCTACAATATAAGCATAAGGGAATGCTTCATTAAAAAATAATTGCTTAAAGTGATGATACGAAGCTTAGATTATAAGGCCCGTAGTGTTGCTATTGGTTTTTCTACCCTTTAGAAATCGGATTTTGTAGGCATGAAAACTACCCATACAAAGCCCGGTTCAGTTGCCGAATACTGCTTTCGAACTGAAAAGCGTCATTTACCACATAGTAATTATTCGGATCCAGTACATTTCCAAAAGCCAATTTTGCAATTTCCAACCGGGAACTTTCAAAAGTCAGGACATGCATCAGGCTTTTTACCTGATAAGAATTCAAATCATTTTGGCGAATAAAATTGCGCATCATATTCAGCTTGGTGGACTCAAAACTCTGACGCTCAACTATTGCCAAAAACTGACTGAAATCGTAATCGGATACGCCAACGGGGTGAATAGGCTGAGTAGCTACAGGCTCATAATTTACAGGGACATGCAATCTCGTGCGAATTTGCTCGCTGAAAACGATTACCAATTCATTAAAAGCATTGATTACCGCAATATTGCGCGTGGCAGGGCGAATATGTATTTGTTGATTAGCAAATATGCTAAACTGTCTATTTCCAAATCGATCTTGCTGCATATTCGCCAGTTTAATATTGTGATTTCCCGGGCGGATATTTTCAAAAACATGTTCATTGGCTACATTGGTAAAAGCAGCATTGTTGAGCTGAACGGCAAAAAATTCGTTTTGCGGATCGACAATGCGCAGCTCGCTCATAATTACATTTGCAAACATTGCGGCCTGACTGATCAATACTGTGCAGAAAATCAAAATTGAAGTTTTCATAATAGCCTCCCTTTTTTTATTGGTTTTATTTCAGATTTACCAATTCTGTGCCAAAAATTTAAAGCACTTGCATGCTTAATTTTGTAATTTTAAAGCATGATCTCAAAAGCCAGCATAGATAAAATTTTTAATACCGCAGTAATTGAAGAAGTAGTGGGCGATTATGTGCGTTTGAAAAAGCGCGGTAGCGGCTATGTAGGGCTTAGTCCATGGACAAATGAGAAAACACCTTCATTTCACGTATCTCCTGCCAAAAATATTTTCAAGGATTTTAGTTCGGGAAAAGGCGGTAGTGTCGTCACTTTTATAATGGAAATGGAAGGTTTTTCCTATCCTGAAGCGTTGCGCTATCTCGCTAAACGCTACAATATTGAACTTGAAGAAGATACTGAGCCCGATGAAGAATACGACAAGCAGCAGGATTTAAAGGCCGCGATATTAATTGCCAATAATTTTGCCTGCGATTATTATAAAAAACAATTGTTTGAAACAGAAGAAGGAAAAAACATAGGCCTCTCCTACCTCAAAGAACGCGGGTTTAATGATGAGACCATCAAGAGATTTGAATTGGGCTATGCTGCTGAAGGGTGGGATCACCTCTACAAAACTATGTTGAAACAGCAGTTCAAAGAAGAAGTGTTAACAAAAGCAGGACTGGTTAAGGAAAGAGAAAAAGGCAATATAGATTTTTTCAGACATCGGGTGCTTTTTACCATTCACAACTATATTGGAAAAGTTGTGGGCTTTGGCGGTCGTGCCCTAAAAACAGAAAAGTCCATACCAAAATACCTCAATACTCCTGAATCAGAAGTTTATAATAAAAGCAAACTGCTCTACGGACTTTTTCAGGCCAAACAAGCCATTCGAAAAGAAGACAATTGCTATATGGTAGAGGGTTATACCGATGTGGTATCACTTTCTCAAGCAGGCATAGAAAATGTAGTGGCTTCTGCAGGAACTGCGCTCACAGTAGAGCAAGTACGTCTGATAAAAAGACTAAGCAACAACATCACTATGCTTTACGATGGTGATGCTGCTGGAATTAAAGCTGCATTCAGAGGCCTTGATATTTGCCTGGAAGAAGACATCAATGTCAATATGCTTTTGCTGCCCGAATCTGAAGACCCCGATTCATTTGTAAAAGCCAATGGGGGACAGGGATTTAGAGATTATGTACAGGAACAAAGCGATGATTTTCTGCACTTCAAAGCCAAATATCTAAAAAAAGAGGCGGGAAATAATCCTTCTAAAAGAGCTGAAGTACTGCGCGAAGTAGTGCAAAGTCTTGCGCTGATCAAGGATGCGCTCAAGCGCTCTATCTACACCAAAGACTGCGCCTTGATTCTTGATATGGAAGAAGCACTGTTGATAGATGCCATAAATAAATTGCGCAGAAATGCGCAGCGGAAAAAATTGGGCAGACAAGAAGCTGAAGCTGAAAAATCCGTTGATCCCGAAGAAACAAATATTGCAAAGAAATCTCCGCAACAGGAATTTATAGAAGCGGAAAACATTCATGACCTGCTGGAAAAAAATGTGATCCGCCTCCTGGTAGAATACGGGGCTGATGAAATCGAAGAAGATATAAGTGTGGTTCAATTCGTTCTGGCCACATTAGAAGAGCAGGAACTGGAATTTCAAAACCCTGTATATGCCGCCATTTTGCAGGAATACAAAACTGCTTTTGAAAAAGAAGAACTGCTGGATCCAAAATCATTGATCAATCACGAAGATGAAAAATTGCGCAACTGCATTGTCAATTTTATGCATTATCCTTATGAATTGAGTGAAAATTGGGAGAAAAAACATGAAATCTATAGTACCGACAGACAGGTAATTCTAAGGCAAGATGTCAAAACCTCTTTACAGCGCTTTTTGCAAAGAAAAATTGAAACCATGATTGAAGAATTAGACCAGGAAATAAAAAACCACAGTGGTACAGAAGAAGAACTGATTGAGCAATTGAAATTTAAAAAAGAATTGCATAAAAACTGGTCAGAACTTGCTACCGGTCTGGGCTCAGTAGTAACTAAAAGATAATTGTGAAGTTGAGGTATTATAAATTAGTTGTCGAACTCAAAAATTTTAGGGGCGCACGGCCGTGCGCCCCTAAACTTTTTTCAAATCTGAATTGCGTGCCTTCGCAACTTAGCAGCATTCAATTACATTTTAAAAAGGCAAATCATTGAATTCCTGATCTTCCTCTGGAGGGGCATCACTGGCAGAAGGTATGGGCGCATCGCTAAAATCTGAATGGCCTTGTGCCTGCCCGGTTTTTTCCATTTTCCAGGCCTGTAGATTGACAAAGAACTTCTCATTGTATTCATTCCCTCTCAAATTGAAAGAAACATTCACCTGGTCTCCTTCATTGTATTTATCGAGCACACTGCATTTGTCTTTAAAAAATTCAAGCTTAATGGGCTGTGGATACTGTTCCTGGGTTTCTACCACAAATTCTCTTTTTTGAAATCCACTGTTAAAAACCTGGGTATCAAAAATCTTAACTATTCTTCCACTTACTTCGTAGCTCATTATTCTAAATTTTATTGGTGATTTTTGTGTAAAATTAAGCAAAAGCCATTCGATGTTGAAATTTAACGGCAAAGATCCTATCGGAAAATTAATCTGGGATTATCAGCAGGGAGAAAAAGACGCCCGCATAGAGGTCTATGCCAATTTATCCGATCCCGATTATATCACCGGCAAACATTTATTCAGGAATTATAAGGAAATGCCTAAGCTCGAACAAAAGGCTTTGGAGCTTGCTGAGGGAAAAATCCTGGATGTTGGTGCTGCATCGGGCTGCCACAGTATAAATTTGCACAGCAAAGGAAAAGATGTCGAATGCATAGATATTTCACCTGGTGCGGTAGCCTGGCTTCAGCATTTTGGTTTAAAAGCACAACAGACCGATTTTTTTGATTTCACCTATCCCGGCCAATTTGATAGCATTCTGATGTTGATGAACGGAATTGGCATTTGCGGTGAAATTTACGAACTGGGGCGTTTTTTCCTAAAAGCAGACGAACTGCTAAAACCCGGTGGCCAACTTATTTTTGATTCCTCCGATCTGCAATATATTTTCCACGAAACCAATGAAAAGATTTTAGAAGCCTTGTCTCCCCATTATTATGGAGAAGTGATTTACCAAATGGAATATAAAGACCAACGAACCCGGCCCTTCCCCTGGCTTTTTATCGATTACCAAACCATGAAAGAATGGGCAGAGGCCTATGGATTTAAATGCGAGTTTATTGCCAACGGGGAGCATTTTGATTATTTGGCAAGGTTGGTTAAAAAGTAAGGTTGTGTTCTATTGATTGTTTACTGGGATTGAACAGAATACTTAATGTATTTAAGCTGCTACTAATTGCCACAAGTTAAAATAATGCAGAAAGATTGGGTTATTATACAAAACTTTCAGTAAGTTAAAAAATAAATTTAATTTTATGACATAATAATTAAACAATAAAACAGTATCAAAATGATAAGTAGGGCAATTATAGCTTCAAAAGATTTATTATTAAATGTAACAGAAGCACAAAGAATGGCATTATTTTTTGATCAAATTTTAATTCTCTCCCTTGAAAGGAAAGAAATTCCTACAGATGAAAGAGATAGAGTTAATGCTGATATATCATTTCTAAGAGAAAAAAATGTTATTAAAAATTTCGGTGTTGAAGTTCCTGATATTATCCACTTTGGAAATTGGAGTCCTGCTAAAGCGTTCATGGAAGATAAAGATATTATAATTCCAATTGGGCTAGCTTATAGTAATAAGAAAGATAATAAAGATGTTTTAGACGAGAATCCAGTTGATGCTCAACTCCGTTATTACGCTAAAAATTTATTTTACAATGACGTCCAAATTGCTGCTCACGTAGATCCAGTAAATTTATTTAACAAAAACAACAATTGTTTAAATTCATTAGAAGTAATTCTTAACCAAGTTCCCCTTCCACCTGAAAACATTCCTTGGGACGACTTAATCCAATTTAGAAATGATGAAGAAAACAAAGCAAAATTACGTAAATTAAGAATATGGCTTCAAAAACAAGCATCTATCGAAACACCACCAAATTTATTACTGGAAGAACTACAACAACTCCTATATGAATATGAAAAGTATATGGAAATTCAGCATAAAAAATACAGCTTTGGAATAATTTCAACTGTTATCACTGCAATCCCTGAAATTGTTATGAGTTTAAAAACATCAAACTACAGTTCTGCTTTCAAAGCATTAGTTTCACTGAGAGGACAAAATCTTAATCTTACTGAAGCAGAATTAACTGCTCCAGGAAATGTAGTCTCATATATTTCTAAAGTTAAAAAAATAAAATAATCGCCCAGTCCCACGCTACGGATGCCCAGTCCCAGTTTTCAATTCCCCTCCTACCCTATGCTTCAATTTGTCAAAAGAGTGTTCCAGGAGCCGCCCGAAAGAAAAAGAATAAAAGCCTGCCCTCAAAAAATAAACGCTATGCTGCAAAGGCTAAGCTATATTAACATAATGCAGACCAATCGTTGCACATTTATAGCTGACATTAAGCCAGAAAAATACATACCTATCAAAACCTAAAAATAAAATTTATAGTTAACTTTAAGAAAAACAGGAAAATGATAGTTGAACGTCAAGACGATGAAATATTAGTAAGGATTTCAGTAGGCACAAAGGCTTCTGAAATCCAATCCATCTTAGATTATTTAAGATATGAAGAACTCACTTCAAAATCTAGAGCAACGGAGAAAGATGTAGAAAACTTAACTAAAAAGGCAAAAACCAATCGTTGGGATAAAATAAAAAAAGAGATTGGATTAGATGACTAAGCTAATCGCTGATTCAAATATAATCTTTAGTGCCATTTTAAATACAAATAGTCGGATAGGCCAAATTATACTCCCACTATCCGTAGCGCCTCGCTACGGATACCAACAGATATATCCTTACATTGATCAAATCAAAATCAGTGACTCCACAATTTATCTTCTATGCTAACAGCTTAAAACCCGAAAAAAACTAACTTTAACAGCAGGATGAAAAAACACCTAAAACACATCATATTCTGTTTGCTGCTGTTTATTGCCATTCAGCCCTCATTTGCACAGAACAATTCAGATGAGCAATCACTGCGCCTGATGTTCTACAACGTAGAAAACCTGTTTGACACCTACAACGACAGCCTGAAGCGCGATGATGATTTTACGCCCGAGGGCAACAACCGCTGGAACTGGTGGCGCTACAATGACAAATTGCAGAAAACCTCTAAAATAATAATGGCTGTTGGGGAATGGGGAACAGTTGATATAGTAGGATTTGCTGAAATTGAAAACCGTTTTGTACTGGAAGAATTGCTCAATAAAACGCCACTTATCAATTCAGGCTATGAAATTGTGCATGAGGAATCGCCCGACAACCGCGGTATTGATGTTGGTCTGATCTATTTAAAAGACAAACTGAAACTACTGGAATGGGAAGCCCTTGAAGTAAAATTTCCGGAAGAAAATGCATGGCCCACAAGGGATGTGCTTTATGCTAAATTTCTGGTTTTTGAAAAAGATACACTGCATACTTTTGTAAATCACTGGCCATCGCGCTATGGCGGGCAAGTGGCTACTGAGCCAAAACGAATGCTGGCAGCCCAGGTAATTGTAAACAAAATGGATGAAATTGAAAAAAGAGATGCAAATGCCAATATTTTCATCACAGGAGACTTAAATGATGAACCAGAAGACATTAGTGTAAAAGAAGTTTTAAATGCGCATAAGAAACCCGAGGATGGGCACTTAATAAACCTTACAGCCAATTTAGGCTGGAATATCGGCACCCATAAATACCAGGGGCAATGGAGCGTGCTGGACCATATTATTATTTCTAAAGCCCTCTGGTACGGCAAGCGGAATTTAAAAGTGAAAAACCAGCGCGCGCATGTGTTTTCCCAGGATTGGTTGCTTGAAGAAGATCCTACTCACCAGGGTGTAAAACCCAACAGAACCTATCTCGGCCCGCGATACAACGGTGGCTACAGCGATCACCTGCCGGTTTATGTGGATATCAAATTGATTAACTTGAGACAGTCCAATTAATTCTCCAAAAAATTAACTTTGCAAAAAAATATTCCAAATGAAATTTCAATACTCGATTGTATTTGCCATTACTCTGTTTTTAATTGCAGCCTGTAACAATTCCGCTTCAGATAAAAAAGTGGAAAAGACTGACCCGGAAACTTACACCAAAGATTTTTTTGAATTCCTGGATGAAAAATGGGACGAACAAGTTGACCGCTACCCTACCTGGCAATCGTACCTCGGCATAAAAAAAGATTACGATAAATGGAGCGACCGTTCTGATTCTATGGAAATTGTTGAACATAAGTTGGATAAAGCTTTACTCGATACACTTAAAATGAAATTTGACCCAGCTAAAATGACTCCCCAAGGCGAGCTCAGCTACCGCATGAAAATTAAAAGCCTCGAACAAGGTATAGAGCGATTCAAATTCAGACACTACTCCTACCCTGTGAACCAAATGCATGGCACCCACTCATGGATTCCTTCTTTTTTCATCAATATCCACCGGATCAGCACAATCAAAGATGCCGAGGATTATCTTACGCGACTGTCCACCGTGGACTATCCTATCGAACAATTGATCGATAATTTAGAACTCAGAGCTGAGAAAAACATCATCGCTCCAAAATTTGTGTTTCCACACGTGCTTGACGATTGCAAAAATATCATTTCCGGTTATCCATTGGACAATTCAGCAGATACGAATGCTGTGTATGCAGATTTTAAATCAAAAATTTCAGCACTCGACAGCCTTTCTGATGCTGATAAAAAGACAATGCTTAATAATGCTGAAAAGAGTTTGAAAACCATTATGCTTCCAGCATACAGGGAATTAATTGCTGAAATAGTCAGAATTGAGCGCAAAGCCACTGAAGAAGCTGGTGTATGGAAATTTGAGAATGGCAATGAATTTTACGATTCCCAACTTCAAAAGATCACAACTACCGAGCTTAGTGCTGATGACATTTTCAATAAAGGCATGGAAGAAGTGGAGCGCATCCACAATGAAATGCGCAATATCAAAGGTCAGGTTGATTTTGAGGGAGATTTGCAGGCTTTTTTCAAATTCATGAGAGAAGATGAGCAATTCTATTATTCCAATGATTCAAGTGGAAAAGCAAAATACCTGCATGAATCCATTGCGCTGATAGATACAATGCGTACCCGATTGGATGAACTTTTCATCACCAAGCCAGAAGCTAAACTCACAGTAAAAAGAGTGGAAGCATTTCGAGAAAAAACTGCCGGTAAGGCATTTTATCAAAGACCCGCACCAGACGGTTCAAGGCCTGGCACTTATTATGTCAATCTCTATGACATGAGCCAAATGCCGGTTTATCAAATGGAAGCCCTGGCCTATCACGAAGGGATTCCCGGCCACCACATGCAGCTGAGCATTGCTCAGGAATTAGAGGGGCTGCCTAAGTTCAGGACCCTGGGCGGAAATTACACAGCTTATATTGAAGGCTGGGGACTATACTCAGAATACATTCCCAGGGAAATGGGTTTTTATTCCGACCCTTACTCAGATTTCGGTCGACTGGCCATGGAATTGTGGCGCGCCTGCCGCATGGTAGTAGATGCCGGTATTCACTCCAAAAAATGGACACGTGAAGAAGGCATTGCCTTTTATTCTGAAAACACGCCCAACCCTTATGATGACTGTGTGAAAATGGTGGAAAGGCATATTGTACTACCCGGACAGGCTACTGCTTATAAAGTAGGGCAATTGAAAATTCTGGAGCTGCGCAAGAAAGCAATGCGGGAAATGGGCAAACTATTCGACATTCGTGAATTCCATGAAGTAGTTATTGCCAATGGTGCAGTGCCGTTGGATATTCTGGAAGAGAATGTAGAAAAGTATATTGCTTCAAAAATTGAGGGGAAGGACGCTTAGGAACAGCATAAATAAATCATGCAACCTGATAAACCTAACCAGGACAAAGGACTGAAAAAAACTTTTGCTTTAATTCTCCACCTCGCTATTGATCACCTGGTTTCTCAGATTTTCAACAAACTCTGGACAAGGATTTTTCTTAGAAAATTTAGTTTTGATCAATTTGGGAATATCAACTTCCTGACTTGATTTTTCAGTTGATACTTTTTCAGAAGAAATTTGTGTTTCAGACATTGGGGTTCGTTTTTCCATTGCAATAATAATAAAACTCTATTTAATCCATAGAGCATTCTGCTATAAATGACAATCTTTCAATTAATTTCACCTTGCTTTGGTTCCAAAAGATTGCAGTTTAGAACAATTCTAAAAGACTTGGTATCTTTAACCTTTCAATAGTAACAAAAATAAAAAAGCATGTTTTACAATAAAAAATATTTTGCACTGATCATTTTAGCTTTATTACTGATTTTTGCTGCATGCAATTCGGTAGAAAAGAAAAATGACAAACAAAAGAAAAGCCCCAGCCAGGTGGATTATATGCACAAGGAAGTTATTCGTATTCACGATGAAGTGATGCCACGTATGCAGGAAATTTCAAGCTTGCAGGAAAAAATTAAAAGAAAGACCGACAGCTTATCGAGTTTGGATAATGTTCCTACTGAAGTAATTGAAGAATTAAAAATGAAAAAACTCAGCCTGGACGCCACTGCTGCTTCAATGATGAAATGGATGAAAAACTATAGAGAACCAAAGGAAAAAACTGAGCAAGAAGCCATGCAATATTTAGAACAGGAGAAAGAGAAAATTGAAGAAATTGCCAATGATTTTAAGGCGCAAATCAGCAAAAGCAAAGCTTATTTGGAGCAGTTGGAAAGGGGAAATTAATTCTAAATAAAATTTCTATGGCTCAATCTCTTCAAGAACTTTACCGGAAACAGCTATTTTTTTGATCTGTATTGCCTTGTCATCTTCATAGGCAATTTGATAAGAATACGTACCATTATATGCCTGAATATTCCAAACACCTGTTCGCACACCCTTGTCAAAATATACTCTTGAGATACAATTTCCCTTTTCATCGTAACGCAACCAACAGGCATTTTTTTCACCGTTTTTATAATAGCCCTGTTCTTCTATAGCGCCATTTTCATGGTATTTTACCACTTTGTGATTTTTTTCGTCTATTTGCACAACTTCTTTTACCTTATTTCCTTTTTCATTATACACAGTGTAAATATCCTTTGCATGAAGGGATATTGCTGTAAGAAAAATCAGGCTAAAAAACAATATGGATAATAGTGTCTTCATAGTTTATTAACATTAAGTTAACATTACAATACGACAAAACAAAAAAATGGTTCTATCTTTTAAAAAATGGTTGATTCCGCTGCTGTTAATTTTTGCCTTTTTGGTCTATTATAATATGTACCGTGTGGCTCCTGGCATCACTTTAGAGGAATTGACTTTTAAAAACCTGGACGGCAGTACTTTTTCTAAAACCGAATTAGAAGGAAAAACAGTTTTTTTGAATGTAATGGCAACTTGGTGCGGCCCTTGCATAGCGGAACTGCCCAGTATTGAAAATGCAAAAAAAGCGTTGGAGGGAGAAAATATCGAATTCCTTATTGTCTCTGATGAAAACCTCCCTTTGCTGCAAAAATTTAAACAGCGATTTCCCTATTCTTATACCTACCTGCAAATGCAGGAAAAGCGGGAAAAACTCGGCATCAGAACGATTCCAACTACTTATATTTTCAATTCCAAAGGTGAAGTGATTTTTAAAAAAATTGGCAGCATAGAGTGGAATGCTCCAAAAAATATTGAAATGATTAAAGAACTGATTGCTGAAAACTAAGCTTTTCCTAAATCCCTGACAGATTCTGCCCTCCCCCCCTCAGCCTAATCCAAAGAATTGAACTAACTTTGCCAAAAATCAAAAAACTTATGGGCAAAACTTCAGAGATCAATTTTAAAATAAGCCTGGACGACAAGCAAATTCCCGAAAAAATAGAATGGAAAGCCAGCGATTCGGGAAAGGATTACAAAGAAACCAAATCCATCATGCTTTCGATGTGGGATCATGAAGATAAAAATGCGATGCACATTGACCTTTGGACAAATGATATGCGACTCGATGAAATGGATGCACATTTCTTTCAAACATTGCTGACAATTGCCGATACATACCAAAGGGCAACTAAAAGCGAAATTGTAATGCCAGAAATGAGAAAATTTTGTGAATCACTGGCAGATAAGATCAGTGCAGCTGAAAAAGCCAAGAACAAAAAATAAAGGAGGAAGGCATCTATTTTCTTATGCGGAGATCAAATCATATTTCCCATTGAGTTCATCCATTTCCCCTTTAAATTTGGTTTGAAATTCATGCACATCTACTCCTTCTTCTCTCAACCAACGGTATAGCGATGAAGAATAACCGTGCGTTAGGTAAACCTTTTCTGCTTCCGAATTGATTATTGCTTTTTTCAACTGATTCCAATCGGCATGGTCGGATAAAATAAAATGATTGTCGAACAGTCTTTTCTTGCGCTGTTCTTTTAGTGTCATCCATGCAGACACAATGCCAAGAGAATAATTGGGAATACTTTTGATCCAGGGTGTATTCAATACATTTTGAGGAATTATATGCAGTGCGCCTTCACAGTTCTCATTATCGGAAAGTTCCAGTCTTTTTGTGTCCGGAACCAGAATGCCTTGTCTATTCAATACCCGGTTTATATTGTAAATACTGCGATGCGCATAAAGTGACCCAATATTCGGGTCGATATTTCTCAATATTCGCTGTGCCTTTCCAATAGCATTGCAAACGAGCACACTTTGTTTTTTCTGCGCTTTATTTTTGCTCCACCACTGATTGATCTGGTCGAAAATAATTTCCTGTGATTCCCATTTGAACAAAGGCAGGCCAAATGTTCCCTCACTAACCAATACATGGCATTTTATACTTTCATAATCAGTAGAAATGCCATCAGAACTGAGTTTAAAATCACTGGTAAAAACCCAAACTTCTCCTTTATATTCGAGCCTTACCTGTGCAGAGCCGGGAATATGTCCGGCAGGATGCAATGTAATTTTAACCCCATTGCGAACAATGCATTCACCATAATCAACAGTATGGCATTGTAAATAGGGGCCTATCTGATGTTGCAGCATACCCACTGAGTCTTTATGCACCAGGTAGTTTCTGTGTCCTATCCTTGCATGATCGGGATGTGCATGGGTAATTATTGCATATTCTACAGGAATCCAGGGATCAATATAAAAATCACCTTGAGGACAGTAAATACCACTTTGAGTTACGAGTAGAAGTTGAGCCATAGGGAGGAATTTTAAACCTAAAAAAATCCTTTGATTCACTCAAAATAGGAAATTAAAATGCAGGATTCAAGCACTGAAAAAAGAAAATTTCACAACGGTATGCATCTATATAAAAAACACAAGCTATTGAAAATCAGTTATTCAGAAGCTTTTAATTTTTAAATCAATTGCTTAAACATTATGGCGGAAGTGCATAATATTGCCATCCTGAACAACATATTCTTTTCCCTCAACATTCATCTTTCCGGCTTCTTTTACAGCAGTTTCCGATCCCATTTCAATATAATCATCATATTTTATTACTTCTGCCCGGATAAATCCTTTTTCAAAATCTGTGTGAATCACTCCGGCTGCCTGTGGCGCTGTAAATCCTCTTTTAATGGTCCAGGCGCGCAACTCCTTTTCTCCGGCTGTGAAATAAGTGATCAGGTTTAATAACTTATAGGAACTTTGAATCAAACGGTGTACCCCGGGTTCCTGAAGTCCCATTTCCTCCAGAAACATTTGCCTGTCTTCAAAACTGTCCAATGAAGCAATATCAGCTTCCATAGCTGCAGAGATCAGCAAAATTTCAGCATTTTCCTCTTTTACAGCTTCTTCCACCCTTTTGGTGTGTTCATTGCCACTTACAACCGAATTTTCATCTACATTGCAAACATAGAGTACCGGTTTCATTGTCAGTAAATTGAGATCGGCTATCAGGGCAAATTCATCTTTGCTCATTTCCAAACTTCTTGCAGGATTGCCGTCTTCTAAATGTGCTTTCAAATCGATCAGGAAATTGCTTGCTTTCAGGGCATCTTTATCTCCTGTTTTAGACATTTTTTTGTACTTGTCAATGCGCTTGTCAATGCTGTCTAAATCTTTAAAAATAAGTTCCAGATCAATTGTTTCCTTGTCCCGGATAGGATCAACAGCTCCGTCAACATGTGTTACATTGTCATCTTCAAAGCAGCGCAATACATGAATAATGGCATCGGTATTCCGGATGTTTGACAAAAACTGATTGCCCAAACCTTCTCCTTTGCTCGCACCTTTTACCAGACCAGCAATATCCACTATTTCAATAGTTGTGGGAACAACCTGCTGTGGCTTTACCAATTTTTCCAGCTCTACCAATCTGTGGTCGGGCACGGTGATGGTTCCAATATTTGGCTCGATGGTGCAAAAGGGGAAATTTGCAGACTGTGCCTTTGCATTTGAAAGTGCATTGAAAAGAGTAGATTTTCCTACATTGGGCAAGCCTACTATTCCACATTGTAAAGCCATATAATTAATTTTAGCTGCAAATGACAGCTGTTATTTGAATATTGCTGCAAAGGTAGTTTACTATTTTTGAATTAGCAGCAGGCGAATTACTAAATTGATGCAAAAGCTGAAAAATGAATATCACAATAATAGACCCATTCATGGGACAATCGCACAAGAAATGGGCCGAAGGATTTCAAAAGCATTCCAAACATAAAATTGAAATCCTGGGACTTCCCGGAAAATTCTGGAAATGGCGCATGTATGGCGGAGCTGTTACCCTGGCTAATGAATTTATAAACTCAAGGATACAGAGCGATCTTATTTTAGCGTCAGATATGCTTGATCTCAATGTATTTCTATCACTTTGCAGAAAAGAAATTAATACAATACCCGTAGCCCTTTATTTTCACGAAAATCAACTGACTTACCCTTTATCGGAAAGGGATAAGATGCGAAATTTCAACAATAATTTTTCCTTTATCAATTATGCCTCGGCTTTGGCGGCTGACAAAGTTTTCTTCAATTCACGGTTTCACAAAGAAGGTTTTTTAGATGCACTCCCTGGATTTCTTGAAAAATTTCCCGATCACCAAAATCTCAATACTATAGATACCATCGCACAAAAATCTAAAGTGCTTCATCTCGGTATGGATTTGAAATCCCTGGATATTGATCATGTTCCCAAAAAGGAGAAAAAAGAACGCGCCATTCTGTTGTGGAACCACCGCTGGGAATACGACAAAAATCCAGATGATTTTTTCAAGGCACTGTTTGAATTGCAGGATCGGGGCATTGAGTTTCAGTTGATCGTATTGGGTGAGGCAAGGGGAAAATACCCTGAAATTTTTGATCGTGCAAAAAAACAACTCAATAATGAGATCATCCACTGGGGATATGCCAAAGACTTTGAAACCTATAAAAACCTGCTGTGGAAAGCGGATATTTTACCGGTCACTTCCAATCAGGATTTTTTTGGCGGAAGTGTGATAGAGGCGGCCTATTGCAATTGCATTCCCCTTTTGCCAAAGCGATTGGCCTATCCCGAACATTTTCCCGAAATCATGCACAAAAGTTTGTTTTATGAAGAAGGACAATTTGTAAATAAACTACAGCGCATGATCATGGATGTGAATGTGCTGCGAAACCAGAACACCCAAAAATTTGTCAAAAAATACGATTGGAACGAGATTATAGAAAATTATGACAATTGCTTCGAGCAAATAATCACAAAAAAATAACATCAAAAGTATCTTGCTTCAGAAATTAATTTTTATTTTAATTCCGTATGCAGGAATTTCTCAGAAAAATAGATGGCAATGGCTTTGAAGTAATTGTAGCATTGCTCGCGGCCAATCAACTCGCCCAGATATTCAAGACCATAAGGGTAGCCTTCAGCAAAAGGAAATTCAATCTCAAATTGCTTTTTGCCACAGGAGGAATGCCATCGAGCCACAGCGCTACCGTGACAGCTATGGCCTCTAGTGTAGGGTTGGTTGAAGGATTTGATTCTACCTTTTTTGCAATTGCGGCTTGCTTCGCTTCGGTGGTAATGGTAGATGCTGCCGGATTGCGCAGATCGGCCAGTAAACAAGCCAAAGTGCTCAACAAAATGATGATCGAGATTTTTACTGAACACAAAGGACTACAGCCCGAACGGCTCAAGGAATTTTTGGGCCATACTCCCATAGAAGTCTTTGTGGGCGCAATGCTCGGAATTGGAGTCAGTTTGGGATTGCACTACTGGCTTGAAATGCTGCGCTAAGCAGGGCTAATGAATTGTATAAATGTGGATTAATAGCAGCAATACCTTTGCAAATACTTTTTATTTTCACCTCATGTATTTAAGACCTTTATTGTTGGCCCTGATTGTTTCATGCCTGCTTATCTTTACTGGAATAAATGCAAATGCCGCACAAAAACTATCTGGGAAAGCACGTGTAAGTCTTATCACCTGTGGGCAGGGTCCCGATCTATATGAGGCATTTGGCCATACAGCCATCAGGGTTTATGATCCTGAGAATGGCATCAACAATGCATACAACTACGGTATATTCAGCTTCAACCAAGCAAATTTCTACGCCAATTTTGCAATGGGACATCTTTGGTATCGCTTGGGAGTCAACGATTTTGATCGTTTTGTTTATTCCTACGAATACCACAAACGTTCGGTATATGAGCAGGTTTTAAATTTCGATCAGGAACAAAAACAGGCGCTTTTCGATACATTAGAACGCAACCGGCTGCCTGAAAATCGCTATTATCTCTACAACTACTTTTTTCACAACTGCTCCACTATTCCGCGCGATATTATTGAATTGGCCAGCGGACATACAATTGAGTACAGTTACAAAGGAGAAAAATTCAAAGCCGGAAAAAGCATTCGTCAGCTGGTAGATGAATACATTATTCACAATTCCTGGGGCAATTTCGGAATTGACATCGCTTTGGGCGCTGAAATTGACGAGAAAGCTACTTTTCATGAATACCTTTATTTGCCGGAATACCTGATGGATGCTTTTGCTTCAGCTACAATCATGGCAAATGGGAAGAAAAAACCCCTGGTTCAAAAGACGCTCATACATTATCAATCAGATGTGGATTATATGAAGGAAAATATCAGCCCGGGACCCATTACTGTTTTCTGGCTCTTTTTCGGACTGCTTGCATTGCTGACACTCTGGGGTTTTAAAACCCGAAATGCGTTCAAAGGCATTGATTTTCTGTTCTTTTTAATTTTGGGACTCAATGGCTCAGTGCTGTTTTTTATAAGTTTTTTCACCGACCATACAGCCACCGAAAATTTCAATTTACTCTGGAATTTACCCACACACCTGGTCTTTGCTTTTGTTTTACTGCGTAAAAAGCAAGGGAAATTTATCAGCCTTTATTTGATGCTAACCATTTTCCTATGCCTGATTTCGCTTGCTGATGATTTGATTTTACCTCAAAACTTCCACCCGGCTGTAATTCCAGTTTTACTTACAATTATATTGAGAAGCAGCTTTCTTTTATACCACAACAAATTGAATCCAAAGGAATGATGACTGCTTTTGCTATTTTTACAAAAAAATCATAATGGAAAGAATAGAAACGGAACTGACGCGAATGTTGAATATTCGCTACCCTATTATTATGGCGCCCATGTTTTTGGTATCGAATGCCAAAATGTGCATTGCTGCCGGAAAGGCCGGTATCACAGGTGCCATTCCAGCGCTTAATTACAGAACCGACAAGGAATTTCGCACAGCACTGGATGAAATCAGGGCCGAAACAGATGCTCCTATTGGCATCAATCTTATAGTTAACAAATCGAATATTCGCCTTGATGAACAGCTCAATACCTGTGTGGAAATGGGTGTAGACTACATTATTACATCACTGGGCAGTCCTGAAAAAACCATAAATGCCTGCAAGGAAAAAGGCATCAAAGTCTTTTGTGATGTCACTGATGTGAAATTCGCCAAAAAAGTGGAAGCACTGGGGGCTGATGCATTGATTGCAGTTAACAGTGGTGCAGGCGGACATGCAGGGCCGAAGCCTGCCGAAGAGCTGATTCCCGAGTTGGTAAACGCCTGTTCCATACCGGTAATTTCAGCCGGAGGGGTTGGCAAAGGCGATCAACTATTGGAAAAACTCGAACTCGGAGCCTGCGGGGCTTCAATTGGTTCTCCTTTTATAGCCACCGTGGAAGCTGATGTATCTGAGGAATACAAACAAGCTTGCGTGGATTACGGCAAGGATGATATTGTGCTTACAACAAAACTTTCAGGCACGCCTTGCACAGTAATCAATACGCCTTATGTGCAGGAAATCGGGACGGAACAAAATTGGCTGGAGAAACTGCTCAACAAAAACAAAAAACTCAAAAAGTGGATGAAAATGCTCACTTTCTATCGCGGTATGAAAGCACTGGAAAATGCGGCTTTTTCTGCTACCTATAAAACCCTTTGGTGTGCAGGTCCATCAATTGAATTTGTAAATGCAATCCGTCCTGTGGAAGAAGTGGTAAAAACGCTGGTTGAGGAGTATGAAACAGCATTAAAGAAAGAAAAGGTGAGCACTTAAATTTAAAACCCGCTAATCCCTAACCTGGACAAGTCAGAACCAAAGAGATAAAATCAAAAGAATTGTCAACCATAACCCCGCAATAGCCAATGTAGCCACAAGGCATGCCTTGTGGCTACATTGGCTACCTCAACAGACCTAAAATTTAAAGTTGGATAAAATATTCCCCTCTAAACCATCAATATTTACAAGTGTTTCAGAATAATACATAAATTTTCTGCCAAAAAATGGTAGAATTTGAATTTTAAGGCACACTCACTATCTTTTGAACTTAAAATTCCCATTACTCCAAACCCTGACAAAGTAAAGGGATAATATTATACCCAAATAAATCAGCACCCAACTGATTCTTGCCTGCAATCGATCATAAACATTTGCAAAGCTTGCAGTAACCAGGGCATTTGACAAAACTCCTAAAACCAGTGCTATAATTAAAAACCTGGTTAAATCAGGCATTTTTGATTTTAAGGACTCAAAAAAAGTTGCTGCCAATAAAACCAGCACACTGAATATCAAAAGCAGGTGATTTATTATATTCAAGCAATCAAAATCAAGTCCCTGCCCCCAAATATTTGTATTCTGCCTTGACTGGATATACTGATTCAGGTCTTTGTTAAAATGTTTGGAAATGGCAGCGTAAGGTGGACTTGAAGGAGTTGCGTACCAATCGCTTTTAATTCCGGATCCAATATCATTTTGAAATAACTGAGCAATCGTTGACGTAAATGAATTGAAAACAAATAAACTCAGATGTTTGGGATTGGTCAAAATACCAAACAAGACTTCATTAAACGCAGCCCGACTATTTTCCCATCCACCCAAATCATACAGTGGGCTGTCCTGGTCCCACAAAAGTTTTCGACTGTGTTCTGGTATTCTATCTTTATAAGGACATAGTGCATAATCATAATTATTGCATTCTTTCTGTAAAAAGGAAACCAAAACACCGCTGTCAAGCATTCGCCCCATAAGGTATACATGACTGCCCTGGTTTATTTTAAAAGTGCGTCCAATACTGAAATTCACAAGTGAAACAAATACAATTGAACCGATCAAGCCCAAAATCGGCAATCTGTATCGTAAGCTGTCATTTAAGGATTTGCTTAAAACACTACTTTTAGAAATAACAAATAACCCGATGAGTACAATTGCTGCAATAAGAATATTGGAAAAATGTACACTTACACTAAGCAATAAAAACAAGTAGAATACCGCATTTTTTGTCTGACTATGTTTGTTTTCGAAAAGCAGTAAAACAATAAGCATTATTGAAACTAGGGTGAAAATATCCGGCATAATTTGACTGGAATACCAGGATAATCCCGTAAAACTACTCAGTAAGAAAACAAGTAAAATATAATACCTAAACTTAAAGCCTTTGAAAAAAAGCTTGCTGAATTCCCAAATCACATAAGAAGCAATAGCCGATTGAAAAAACAAAACAAACCACAAACTGAAATTCAAACTGAAATATTTAATAAACAAACCATAAATAACAGGTCTGTCTTTTGGAATTGCCATTTCCATTCCAGAAATGATGTAGGTACCAGTATCAGAGTACACAAGGGGAAAGCCATTAAAAAATGCAGGAATCATTAATAACAATGTACTTAAGACAGCTCCTGATATATATCTGATTGTTCTATTCGACATTGTTCAAAACTATAGATTATTCTGTAAATATTTGATTTTTGTAAAAAACAAAAGCCGTTTTTGAAGAAACGGCTTAATATTTACACTCAATTATTTGTTGATGTCAATAAGCATAAAAAAGCAAATCATAGGCTTTGGATTCATTTTTCAAGCGCAGGGTGTTTCCTTCTATCTCAAAACTGTTCATTCTTTGAATGCCATCAATAAATTTTTCCTCAAACGCACTGACATAATTCTGTCCCTTTACCTGTGAAGCAATCACGCGTGAAACTTCTATGGCACGCCCCTCTTCAGCGACTTCATAAGAGCTTGTAAACTTGTTGATCAGCATAGTGCCTTTCATCAAATAAGGCAAGTAGAATTCACTGTTTGAATTGTCGTGGATGGTATCTGCAAAAGCAATAGTTATCGGGGTTGTGCGGCATGGCGGATCTTGAATTTCTTTACTTGACTTGTCTTCAAAACCAACAAAACGCCAGCGCTGTTCTATGCTCATTTCTTTCTTAAAATTCACTTCTGTGTATTCGTAATCAACAGGACAGGTTTTTGTCAGACTTTCATCTTCTTTATTGCAAGCATAAAGAAAAATCAAATTCAACACCAAAAAAGCTATGAGATAATACTTGTTCATAATCGAATGTTTGAAAAAAAAGAGCGGTGCTACAGTAGCACCGCTCATTATTACGGAAAACATTTAATAATGTTTATAATTCTTTGGCCACCGCATCTGCAATGCCATATTTAACAGCTTCATTGGCATCCATCCAGAAATCACGGTCAAAATCCTTCATAATTTGTTCAAAGCTTTTCCCGCAATTATCGGCCAGGATTTGTGCACTTTGTTCTTTTATGCGTTTAATCTCTCGAGCGGTAATTTCCAAATCAGAAGCACTGCCCTGCGCACCGCCCATACTCGGCTGATGGATCATTACCCTGCCACTTGGCCAAATAAACCTTTTGCCTTTCTCGCCTTGTGATAAAAGCAATGAACCCATAGATGCAGACATGCCCATACAAATAGTACTAACCGGAGAAGTGATCAGTTCTATTGTATCCATCATCACCATTCCACTGGTGACAATACCACCGGGGCTGTTGATGAAGAATTTAATTTCCTTACCCGGATCCTGGGCTTCTAAAAAGAGTAAGCGGTTCACCACTTTTTCAGCAGATTTATCATCTACCTGTCCCCAGAGAAACACTTTGCGCTCTTTTAAAAACTGGTTTTCAAAACGTTCAGCTATTGAACTTTGCTTTTTCTTATCGTCTTTTTTATCGTCTGAAATAAAGTAGTTTTGCATTTTATTTTAATTTTTGAATTTAGAAGTGTCAAATTTAAACAATAATGAGTGAAAGCATCATTTTGTTAATAGAACCATGAAAAAAAATAACCCTCTACAAAAAGAAAGCGGAATTTTATTGACAGGAGCAGCCGGATTCATTGGCAGTTGCCTACTCTCCTATTTAAATCAGAAAGGCTTTGCCAATATTTATCTGCTCGATGATTTTTCACATCCTGAAAAAAAGCAGAACTGGGCAGGCAAAAAGTACAAACAGTTGCTCAATCGCTCAGCGTATTTAGCAAAAGAACTACCCACTGACATTGAATTGATCATACACATAGGCGCACGAACTGATACCACTTTATTTGACAAAAAAACTTTTGACAATTTAAATGTAGATTATTCCAAATTTCTCTGGAAACAAGCTGCTGAACAAAATATTCCATTTATTTATGCTTCCTCAGCAGCTACTTATGGCGATGGAAAGTTGGGTTTTTCCGATCAGATGGATATTCGCCCATTGCAACCGCTCAATCCTTACGGAAACTCAAAGCAAGAATTTGATTTGTGGGCATTGGAGCAGGACAAAGCTCCGGCAAATTGGTATGGATTGAAATTCTTCAATGTTTACGGCCCAAACGAATACCACAAAGGGCGTATGGCATCCGTTATTTTTCATTTTTACCAGCAAATCCAAAAGGAGGGTAAAATGCGTCTTTTCCGTTCGCACCATCCTGAATATAAAGATGGGGAGCAATTGCGCGATTTCATTTATGTGATGGATGTGCTGGAAATGATTTACTTTTTTATGCAAGAACGTCCCCCTTCAGGCTTGTACAATATTGGCACAGGAACAGCTCGTACTTTCCTGGATTTGGCACATGCTGTATTTTCTGTTTTGGAAAAAGAGCCGCAAATAGAATTTATAGACACCCCTGAAGATATTCGAGACAAATACCAGTATTTTACCGAAGCGGATATGCAAAAGTTGAATGCAGTTGGGTATTCAAGTGCTACTTTTACTTTAGAAGAAGGTGTGGCTGATTATTTAAAGAATTATTTGAGCAGTAGAAATTATTATTGATTCATCCTTAAAATCTCAAACTGTATTTAAAATTTTCAGGTTAAATAATTTCAACAAAGCATCCTTTCTGCCAATTCCTCCCCCATTAAAGTGCCAATAGCAATGCCCATTCCTCCCAGGCGCAGAGCGTAGGCTACATGTTTATTGGCCCTGCCCTGTAGAGTGGTTCTATTGGCTCCAAAAGCCATAATTCCCGACCAATAATAATCAATCTCTGGCTTTGATCCAGGGGCGATAATTTGATGGAGTTTATCAGCTAAATCTTTTTTGATCAAAGGGTTTAAGCCAAACTGAACGGTATTTTCGGTTTCAAAATCCTTATTGCGGCCACCACCCAGTAAAACTCTGTCATCAATATTCCTGAAATAATAATAGCCCAAATCGTAGTGGAAAATACCTTCAAAAGGCAATTGTTTCAATGGCTTTGTTACCAATACCAAACCCCGCCCAGGACGGATGTCCAATTCAGGCAAAAGCTTTTTGGCAAAGGCATTGGTACAAATCCCTAGTTGCTGTGCCCTAAAAACAGTACCATTTTCACAATGAACTTCTACGCCATTTCCTTCACGCTGCCAATGCGCTACTTCTGCTCCTGATATGATGCGAATACCAATTTCAGCGGCTTTTTGCAAAAGGCTTTGCATCAGCATTCCGGTATTTACCGAGCCCTCAAATTCATTGACCAGTAAATGCTTTATATGCTTTTGGGAAAAACCAAAATCTTTGATTTTATGATTGCATAGCTCAAGCACATTTTTTTTGAAAATGGGCTGCAACATTTTATTTATGCCGCCCAATTGATCAAGGTATTTTTCCTGTTCTGTTTCAATCAGTTCATAGCCTTTACAAGCCTGGTAACCGATACTATCATCGCCCAGGTTTTTGCGCAATTTGCTCAAACCTTTCCAACGCCTTTCTATCAAACCCAAACACTCGGACTCAGACATGTTTTCCAGATCATCAATAATTTCCGTTAGGCTGCCAAAGCAGGCAAAACCTGCATTTTTGGTACTGGCTCCGCTGGGCAAAATACCCCGTTCTAAAATTAAAACTTTGCTTTTTGGCTCTAATTCCCTGAGTCGAATGGCAGTGCTCAATCCAGTAATACCACTACCAATAATGATATGATCATAATTTAGAAATTCTGTCTTTTCCCAATAACTGAAATTCATAGGCCTGAAATGATTAAATACCAAAAAGATACGGTAACAAAGGCAATGGGAATGCCCACGCCAACAATGAAATTGGCCAATTGCGGCTTTAAATTAAAATGTATGGCTAAAATACCGCCCGAGATCATAGGAGCCATTGCTGCAAGCAGAATACTCACCTGTGTAGATATTCCGCCCTGATTAAAAAGCAGCACATACAAAAGATAAATACTCAGTGGTGCCAGAATCAATTTATAAAACAAACCTATGGCAGCAGTCTTTTTGGACAAGCCTGCACCCTTAATTTTCAATTGTAAACCCACAGACAGCAGCGCGGCAGGGGTTATAGTAGCACCAATAATGCTTAATGCACTTTCCGCCATTTCGGGCCATTCAAAATTGATGGTTTTTAAAAGCAGCGCAGATAAAAAAGCAATAAAAGGCGGAAAAAACAATATCTTTTTAAAGATAATCCCGGGTCCGGCACTACTTCCGGAAAACACAATTCCGACAATAACACCCAAAGTGCTCAACACTAAAAATGACCCCGGTTGATCTACCAGGATGGCCGTCTGCATACCTTCAGCACCATAAAGCGCCTTGACAATCGGGAAACCGATAAATGAAGTATTGCACAATCCGCAAGTAAGGATCAGGCAGCCCACAGTCGCTTTGTCCCAGCTCATATAGGATTGCAACAATTTGAAAAGCAGTACTGCAAGTAAAAATACGATCCATGCCGTGGCTACCGGAAAAATAAGCTTTGCCGAAAATGAAATTGCAGGAATATGCAGCAGCGCCAGTGCCGGAAGACTGATATTGATAACAAAAGCATTCAGCCAATGCGCTGATTGTTGAGGCAGCCATTTTACTTTTTGAAATGCCAGTCCAGCTCCGAGAAATAGAAACAATAAAATCAATTGCTGCATGAGCCGCAAATATACATTGCATTAGCACAACCTGAATTCGATAATTATTTAAGAGCTCAGGTTACTACACATTGAAAGATTGACCGCTTTATTCATAGCTTTGCATAAAATTAAGCACTGCATGAAATTTAGATTGCTTTCATTTGAAGAATTACAAAGTTTGGACAAAGAATTTATGGGTTTTTTGTCAAAGCGATCTATTGCACCTGAAGAGTGGGCGCATATTCGTATTAAAAAGCAGGAGCGCGCTCTGGAACTGATTGAAGCTTTCAGCGAACAGGTTTTCGATCAGGTATTGACCAAAGTTGAATATCTGGAGCTCAGAGAAGAGAAAAAATACCGCCAACTCTACTTTAAAGACAATACTTACATAGAAGTTGGACTCACTGCTGATCCGAAAACTGATATGGATTTCCGTGATCCTGAACAACTAAAGGATTTCATCAACAGTGTTCAGAAATCACTGGCAGCAAAATTGTCCGTTTTCAGAAAAGAAGAAAAATACGAGAAGACCCGCAACGAAGAGGTTTTTATTTATGTAGAAGCCGGTGCCAAAAGATCTGATGAAAAATCTTTCGGACTGATGGAAATGCTCTATAAAGAAAGCCGTGCCATTCAAAATTAAACTGCAAGTTTGACTCCCGAACTCCAAAAAATCCTCGAAAAATCCGCTTCCCGAAAAAAGCAAAGCCGGAAATTCCTCAATTCGCTGGCGAAAGAAAAATCCGGAAAAGTCAATCAAATGGCGCATAGTTGCCACGATGAAGCTTTTGAAACAATTAATTGCCTGGATTGTGCCAATTGTTGTAAAACAACAGGGCCATTATTCAAACAAAAAGACATAGAACGACTTGCGGCACACCTGCAAATGCGACCGGCAGATTTCACAGAAAAATACCTGCGCATCGATGAAGACGGAGATTATGTTTTGCAAACAGTCCCCTGCCCTTTTCTCGGGACAGACAATTATTGCTCGGTTTATGAAGTTCGGCCAAAAGCATGCAGGGAATATCCGCATACTGACTTTCGGGATTTTCACAAAATCACAAAGCTGACTGCAAAAAACACACAGATTTGTCCCGCAGCATATATGGTAGTAGAAAAAATGCAGCAATACTTTGAAAACTCTTAGGGCTTTGCTCTTTTGCACTTTCTAATTTTTCTATTTTCGGACTTGAAATAAAAATTCTATGTTTTTACTCGCTGAAAGTGGATCTACAAAAGCTGACTGGCTGCTGATAAGCAAAGGCAAGGTGGTGAAGGAATTCAGCACCAATGGGCTTAGCCCGCTCTATCACGACACGTTGAGCATAGGTGTAGAATTGAGCAAAATAGAAGACATAGCGCTTTTCAAAAATCAAATCCTTAAAATTCAGTTTTATGGTGCCTGGTGTTCCAACAAAGAACGCAATGCCATTATTGAAAAAGGGCTTTCTGCTTTCTTTCGCAATGCAGCAGTAAATGTACAACACGATCTGTTGGCTTCTGTATATGCCACTTGTGGCGATCAACCAGGCATCAGTTGCATTTTGGGCACAGGTTCCAATGCTTGCTATTATGATGGCGAAAAACTCGATGAGGGCACACCTTCCCTGGGCTATATTCTTGGCGATGAGGGTGGTGCCAGTCAAATCGGGCGCGACCTGATCAGGCTTTACTTTTACGATCGCATACCGAAATGGCTCAAATTGAGAATATACAAGGAGTTTGATCTTGACAGAGAAAAACTGTTGGACGAAGTGTATTTAAAGCCCAAAAATCCCAATCAATATTTGGCGCAGTTTACCCGAGTGCTTGGCGATAGGCAAGAAGATCCATTTGTACAGCAATTGCTGAAAAAATCATTCAATGATTTTCTGGATTTCCATGTCTTGCCCTTTAAAAAAGCCAAAGAAGTACCGGTACATTTTGTAGGTTCCATAGCTTTTATTTTTAAAAATATTTTGCTGGAATGCCTGAATGAAAAAGGCTTACAGGTAGGGAAAGTCATTCGCAAACCAATATATGATTTGGCTTTGTACCATATTAAAAAGGGAGAGGCATAGTATAGTTTAGCCAATGGCTTGATAATAGAATAATTCCCGTAGAATGAAAAACCTTGTTAAAGCAAGGGTTGTTTTAAAATTTCACTATTTGGGATGGACTTTTTAGATCAGTTTTTCATAGATATCACTTAGTCCGTAGGCACGAGCCTTTTTTGATGGGTTTGTAATCTTTAGAAAACCATCCTCTACCCATTTTATACAAAGTTCAGCTGAACTTCTGTCGGGAATCCCTAAATGACTTGCCAGTTCAGAGGATTTTATCTCTGCTTGTTTATTGAAAAGTGACAGTGCCTGTTTCTGCCTGGCACTGAGCTGCCTAAGTATTTTCGATTGGTCAGGAGCTTTCTCCTGTTCAGCTTTTGTTCTTATCCTTCTAAATGAAATGGCCATGCCTGAACAAAAATATTCCAGAAAGGGAGTAATATTAGCCTCTTTTCTCCCCATATAATAATTGGGGATATTGTCTGTATCTAAAGCATTGTAATAAGCTTTTAGATTTTTAGCATAATATTCCTCAAGTGAGTATATGCCCTTTAAATCATAACCACATTTGTGGAGGATCAGTGTAGTAAGCAACCTGGCTGTACGGCCATTCCCGTCATAATATGGGTGGATGGTCGCATATTGGTAATGTGCGATTGCGCCAATTATGGCAACAGGTAGTATTTCTTCTTTTACTTGTTGGTTGATCCATCGTACCAGCTCCTCCATAAGTTGAGGAACATCAGTATATTCAGGCGGCATATATACTACTGCTCCCGACATGCTGTCCTGTATTACATTTTGTCCATCCCTATAAGGAGTAGGATTTGTTTTACCCTTAAGAATCAGACTATGTATGCACTGTATATCTTTTTCTTTGATAGGGTCATTAGAACTTGCAAGACTTTCTACCACTTCCAGAGCCTTATAGTAGTTCTTTACCTCCATTTCGTCTCGCTCCCTACCCGGAAAACCACCTATGTTTTTTTTAACAACTTTTTCTACCTCTTTTGGGCTTAATTGGTTGCCCTCAATTTGTGTGGAGTAATGAGTGGACATTAACCTTGCGGACTCCCTTAGGGAAGCAAGCATTGAAGCAGAAAACGGAAGGTGCTCTATAGCTTCCTTGTGCCTTTCTATTTCAAGGAGAGCCTTTGTTATTGCAGGTGTAATTGTGAATCTGGGTTTAAATGACATCATGCTAATTTACACCAATAGTATGATATACCGGGATTAAAAGGAAAATAAATTGTAAATAAAACGGGAATAAAACGTGATTAAATCTTTTTTAATGAAAGGTATTGTTTTAAGTCTGTTCTGCAATACCACAGGGTACTAAAATTATTCACAAGATTTATTGTTTCAACAAATGGAGAAATGCTTAGCTTTGCAGGGTTTTAAATATGCCCAGGTGGTGGAATTGGTAGACACGCAAGGTTGAGGGCCTTGTGCTCGTTTTAGGGCGTGCAGGTTCGACTCCTGTTCTGGGCACACAAAAAAACCGCAGTTTGAAATTTTCAGGCTGCGGTTTTTTTAGTGTTTGTTACAGACCCTTATTCAATGATTTTCGCTTTTGTAATGGGCGTTTTGTCTTTTCCCAGCGAATTATCCCTTGCAAAAAGAAAATCATCGGAAATGGTTTCCAACTTTTCGCGCATTTGATCAATATCCACTGAATTCTTAAGCCAGGGCTGGGTTGCAAAAAGATCAACGGGGAAAGTGTTTAGTCGCATGGCCACGTCTTGTTCTGCCACAACAGATTTTCGGATGGTATGCTCAAAGATTTCAGCCCAGTTAAAGGAATAATTGAGCGATAAGTGGATGACATCAAATACATCCTTTGGTTCACCCCTGCCCACAACAGCTCCTAGTTTATTTGATAAAATATTACCGGGATTATCAATGTTGATTTTTTTAGTGCTGCTTACAATTGATTTGCCCCACCTGTATGGTACATCATTTACAAACTCTACTTTAAGCTCACTCTCGCTGTTCATCACCCAAACTCTGATAAAATCATCATAAAGAATAAGTTTATCAGGATTTGTTTCAAAATTTTGCTCAAGAATAAGCCTGATTTTTGAAACTGTTTTTTTAAATAATTGATCTGAATTTGCGAAAAAATCAATATCATCACTGTACCTGTGATTTAGAAAAAACCTGCCCAGAGCTGTACCACCTGTGAGATAAAGTGGGCCTGTATGTTCTGATATTTCATCGAATACCTTGTCCTGCAGTTTATACAGATTTTTGTAATCGTTTTCGGATAAACTCATAATTCTTTGTGAGTGATTTAAACCTGAGGGAATGAGTAAGTTCTTTGGTTAGAAGTTCTGTAATTCTCTGAATATCAAGTATTTTCAAAACCGTAAACCAGCGATAAGATTCCAACAATTTTCTGAACAGAGTGGCTTCCGTATAATGTCCTGCATTTTTGCGCTTGCCCTCTAAAACTTCCAGGCAATGTTCGGAAGGAATATTGTAATCCCACATCAGGCCTTTCATCATCTCCAACTTTTTCTTGCGCGAATACATTTTGATGCATGTTTCAGATTTAATAAAAATATAGGCTTTAAGCTTGTGAAACAAAGTTTGTAGAGATTAATTTCAAAAGCTTGTGTTTTTGATTTCCTCACTTTTCTTTAAACAATTCTGCTTCGCTTCAATTATTATAATAACCTGAGTTCGATAATTATTTAAGAGCTCACCTGTCCGAATGCTTCATGCAGGCGGGGAAATTCACTAAAATGCAATAGGCAAGGCGCATTTGAGAAGGTCTATCGAGATAAACCAAGCAAATGCAACGCAGCAAATTGCGTTTTATGGATTTCAAATGCCAGAAAACAGCAATCTTCTTCCTGGAAATATCTCAAAATAGCCCGCTATTCCATCAATATTTCCAGTCGAATCTCACTATTTTTTGGCATTCTGAGCAATAAATAATTTCCGAATTCAGGTTAATACCAAATCTTAAATATTTAGATTGTCTATTTAATAACCAAAAAGCAAAGAATATGTCAGAATTTCACGAACCAGCCGAAGAGCTGAGTAAAGAAACAAGAAATTACAGAAGAGCACTGAATACACTTCAGGAAGAAGTGGAGGCCATTGACTGGTACCAGCAAAGAATGGATGCTTGTGACGATGAGCAGTTGTTCAAAATATTGGAACACAACCGCAATGAGGAAATGGAACATGCCTCTATGACCATTGAATGGCTCAGACGCAACCAACCTGGTTGGGACAAGCAATTGCGCACTTACCTCTTTACCGAGGGAGACATCACATCAGATGATTTAAAACCAGAAAGTAGTGCTGCATCAAACAAAAAAGATGATGACGGAAGTTTGAAAATTGGAAAAATCAAAAAATAAAAAGGAAAGAGAATATGGATTTATTAAGAAAAAATTTAGCCCCAATATCAAAAGAAGCCTGGAATGAGATCAATCACCGGGCAGAAGAAATTTTAACCGCTGCACTGTCTGCAAGAAAATTTGTTGATGTAGATGGCCCCAAAGGCTGGGATTTTGCCGCAGTAAACAAAGGCAGGCTCGATATTCCCAAAGGACAAAAAGGCAATTTAAAATACGGAGTACATCAGGTACAGCCCCTTGTAGAATCCCGGGCAAATTTTTCGCTCAATATCTGGGAATTGGACAATGCAGTGCGGGGTGCAAATGTAATTGATCTCGATAACCTTGAAGAAGCTGCCCATGAAATTGCAGCTTTTGAGGAAAAAGTGATCTATTACGGATTGAAAGAAGCCGGTGTGCCGGGCTTGAAAAATGCCAGTGATCAAAAACAAGTGAAATTCGAAAAAGGCGAGGGCTTGCTGAAATCAGTAACACAGGCATTGAGTCTGTTTAAAGAAAAAGGTGTGGAAGGTCCTTTCTCGCTAGTACTGAACCGTGAAAAATGGCAGCAATTGGCCGGTGAACTTGTAAACGGATATCCGCTGAAAAAGCAAATCCTAAAACTGATAGAAGGCGATGTGATCTTTGCCCCAAATACAAAAGAAGCTTTTTTGGTGTCGCAACGCGGTGGAGATTTTCGACTAACACTGGGCAGTGATATTTCTATCGGCTACGATAACCACGATGGTAAAAAAGTGGATTTATTCTTTACAGAATCATTTACTTTTGAAGTACTGGATCCCGATGCAGTAGTTGTACTGTCCTAAATAGCAGACTGCATTTAATTTAAAGGCAATGCTGAAAATATAGTTTTTCAGGGCATTGCCTTTTTTTATTTTAAAACAAAAAAAACAAACACTGCAATGGATTTCAAGAACACAAAAAATTACTTAAAATAATTTTTAATTCATGCTAATAAGTTTATTTAAAATGCCCGATGTTAAGAAAATGTGGAATACTTTTTCAAGATTTATTTTTAGGGAATTATTAGCGGCTTTCAGCAAGTTGTTTTACACATTGATTCGTTGATTTTTTTAATCGCTCATTTCCTTTCAAAGCCAATTTCATGCACCTATCTTTGGAAGCCATTTCATCATTAAAAATTGTCTTTTGGGTGGAGGCAAAATAAATAAGGGACCAACAATGTCAGAAGAAAAAGATCTAAGCAACAAGCTGCGCAGCCGTGCAATGAGAATGCCAATCGGTAATGAATTAACACAAATGGATATCGGCAAAAAACCGCCACAGGCCATTGAACTGGAAGAGGCTGTACTCGGTGCCATTATGCTCGAAAAGGAAGCCATTACTGCCATTGTAGAAGTGTTGAGATCCGAGAGTTTTTACCTGCCCAAACACCAGTTGATATGCGCAGCAGCTTATGAACTTTATTCCGAAACCGAACCGGTAGATATCCTCACTGTAATTCAGCGCCTGAAAAAACAAGGGGTGCTGGAAGAAGCAGGGGGGGCTCATTATATTTCCCAGCTTACAAGCAAAATTGCTTCAGCAGCCAATGTGGAATTTCACGCCCGCATTGTTGCACAAAAATACATTCAAAGAGAATTGATCCGGGTTTCAAATATTATTATCAAGGATTCTTATGAAGAAACTACTGATGTGTTTGAATTGCTGGACAAAGCCGAGCAAAACCTCTTTGCCATTGGCGAACAAAACCTGAGCAGTTCTACTAAGAAAATGAGTGACCTCTGGCGTAAATCCATTGAGGCCATTCAAAATTTAAGGGAAAAAGAAGATGGGCTCACCGGCATTCCCACAGGTTTCAGTGGTTTTGACCGCCTTACATCGGGCTGGCAAAAATCCGACCTGGTGATCCTGGCAGCTCGTCCCGGTATGGGAAAAACTTCATTTGTACTTACTGTAGCCCGAAATGCAGCAGTTGATTTCAATATGCCCGTAGCCTTTTTCTCTTTGGAGATGTCAGCTGTTCAGCTCACTACGCGTTTGATTTCATCCGAAGCAGAACTCACTTCCGAAAAGTTAAGAAAAGGGGACCTCGAAGAACACGAATGGCAGCAACTGCACCACAAAACAAAAAAGCTTTCCGAAGCCAAACTTTTCATTGATGATTCTCCGGCACTGAATATTTTTGAACTGAGGGCCAAATGCAGAAGGTTGAAATCTCAGCACGATATTCAACTCATAATAATTGATTATTTGCAACTGATGTCGGGACAGGGTGGAAATGGAAAACAATTTGGCAACAGAGAGCAAGAAATCAGTAATATTTCTCGGGGACTAAAAGGTATAGCCAAAGAGTTGAATGTACCAGTAATCGGGCTTTCGCAGCTCAACAGATCTGTGGAGACCCGTGCAGGAGCCAAACGCCCGCAATTGGCAGATTTGAGGGAGTCCGGAGCGATCGAGCAGGATGCCGATATGGTAATTTTCCTCTACAGACCAGAATATTACAAGCTTGATGAATTTGAAGACGGTACACCTACCAAGGATATGGCGGAAATTATGATAGCCAAACACAGAAACGGAGCTACTGCTGATATCAAAGCCAAATTTATTGGCATGTACACCAAGTTTGAGGATTATGAAGAAAATTTCTCCATGCCCAATAATTTACCAGACGGGCTGCCGGATGGAAACTTCAAAACTATGGGCTCGCGCATGAATGAAGAAAAGAACGATTTCCCCGAACCACCAAGTGACAATAATAACGATTCAGATGAGGAAGATAACCCTTTATTTTAAATTGGGATTAAGCCTTACTATTTAAGGGGATTTTCACTTCTACAACATTTCCTTTGCCATGATACTGTACATTCATCACTGAATTGACCATAGCAATACCCCTGCCGTGATTGTCAAACACACGTGATTCATCAAAATGCAGGTATTTTTGGTAATCAAAACCTTTGCCCTGATCCTCAATTCGGACTAAAATATACGCATCGTTTTTGGTGTATAATACTTCTGCAAATTTATCAGCAAATGCTTTTAGTTTCAATCTGCGATCAATTTCGCTGAACAATTTATCATCATCAATCAGTTTGGATTTTTCATCATAAGTTATCCCCAGGTTGCCGTGTTCAATCGCATTGTTCAGCAATTCTGAAATAATAAGTGCCTCTTCAGGGTTGGGGCAGGAATTGGCAATATAGACAGACATGCGCTCGGCATCTTCCAAATGCTTTATCAGAAATTTCCCATTCACCAGATTGGTAAAAGGATTCTGTGCTTCTTTTACCTTGTGATTTAATGAAGTGACATTATTGAAATCAAAAATTGCAGCATTTACAATAGAAATCAAAAGGTCTTTATTGAAAGGCTTAATGAGGTAATAATAAGCTCCTGCATCAATACCGCGTTTCACATCTGCCTTTCGATCATTGCTTGTGAGCATGATCACCGGAATGTCTTTATAGCGCTTTTCCGATTTTATCCACTCGAGAAATTCAATCCCAGTCATTCCCGGCATTTCCCAGTCGAGCACCATTGCGCTCAATTCCTGTCCGTTCTTTGTTAAAAACTCCTGCGCTTCAATGGCATTGTTACAATGTTCAATAGTGACTTTCTGATCTTTAAGGGAAAAATCCAGCATTTTGTGGATCATCGGATCATCATCTATGACCAGCATTTTATTCATAGCTGCTCTTTTTTTGGCTTATTTTAGAACTCAGCATTTGCGTTATTTTATAGTTGTGCAAATGTCTTTATAATTTTTGATTACTTGCTTCAAAAATATGTTAACGTATTATTTGCATCATTTAATCTGATCTTTCAAAAATAAACATTATCACTTAAGTTATTTTGCTTTCAGTAGCAATTTGAGTATTACAAACTTATGCTTAAGTATTAAAACGAGCAATTATAGATTTATAATAAAGCCTTGTTTCAAAATAAAAAAAATCTATTCAGGTTTACCTGAAACCTATGGATAAAAAACATTAGAAAATAAATAAACTTTGATAATTATCTACAATAATAATTCTATCATAAAAAAATTTCCCTTTAATTTTTCAACATTTAAGTGGATATTTTTAACGACCACAATTATAGGTATGTACTGAAGCTCCATAATTGTATCTTTGCTGCACTAAAAAAAGCTATCACCATGAAATTTAAAGCAGAAATCAATGTAATGCCGCTTAAAGAATTGTTGGATCCACAGGGAAAAGCAGTGGCATCAGGAATGAAAAACCTTGATCTATCCGAAATTAAAGATGTGCGTATTGGCAAACACATTACCCTGGAATTAGAAGCAAGCAATGAAATAGAAGCCAATGAAAAAGTAGAACTGGCCTGTAAAAAAATACTTTCAAACCCAGTGATTGAATATTACGAATTTGAAATTTCAGAGAATTGAGATTGGTTAAATTCCTGCTCTCTAATTCATAAGAATATGAAAACAAATGCTTGATGACACTGCTTTAGTGGTAGTACCGACCCCCATTGGCAACCTGGACGATATGAGCTTCAGGGCCATTAAAGCATTGAAGGCCGTAGATTTTATACTGGCCGAAGATTCCAGAACTTCAGGCAAACTGCTCAAGCATTTTGAAATTGACAAACCGGTTTACGCCCACCACAAATTCAATGAGCACAAACAAGTTGATCAGGTAATAGCGCGGCTGAAGACAGGTGAAAAAGCAGCTTTGATCTCCGATGCCGGCACTCCCGGTATTTCCGATCCCGGTTTTTTGATGGTGCGCAGCTGTATAGAAAATGGCCTGGAAGTAGAATGCCTACCCGGTGCCACCTCCATTATCCCCGCACTGGTGGTTTCAGGTTTGCCCTGCGACAAGTTTGTTTTTGAGGGATTTTTACCCCACAAGAAAGGACGCAAAACAAGGCTTGAATTTCTGGCCGAAGACCCCCGAACTATTGTGTTTCTCGAATCACCCCACCGCCTGAATAAGACCCTGAAACAACTCTCAGAATATTTCGGTGCAGATCGCTATGCGGTAATTTGCAGGGAACTCAGTAAAATGTATGAAGAAAAAATCAGGGGAACTGTTGCCGAACTTGCTGAACAGTTTGCTGAAAAGAAATGGAAAGGCGAAATTGTGTTGGTAGTTGAAGGTAAAAACAGCAAAAAATGAATTGGAGTAAAATCACATCACAGGCTGAAAAAGTCATTCGCAAAACGGGAACTTTTATACTTGAAAAATCAAGTGAAATTGACCAATTGAAAGTTGAGGAGAAATCGGTGAACAGCCTCGTGAGTTTTGTAGATAAAGAAGCCGAAAAACAGTTGGTGAAAGGGCTTGGTGAAATACTTCCAAATTCAGGCTTTCTTACGGAAGAAGACACCATCCAGGACGATATCAAAGAATTCACCTGGATCATCGACCCCCTGGATGGCACTACCAATTTTCTGTATGGCCTCCCTTCCTATTGTGTAAGTGTAGCGCTGCAATACCGCGATGAGCTGGTCATTGGCATTACCTATGAATTGGGACAAAAGGAAATGTTTTCGGCATACAAAGGTGGCGGCACATTTTGCAATGGAAAGCAGGTGCAGGTTTCCAGGAGAAAAAACCTTGAGGAAAGTTTGCTGGCTACCGGTTTCCCCTATTATGACTTTTCACGCAGCGATGCTTATTTTGAACTATTGAAAGTACTCATTCAAAATAGCAGGGGCATCAGGCGCATAGGTTCGGCAGCACTGGATATGGCTTATGTGGCAAGCGGCCGCTTCGATGCATTTTTTGAATACAGCTTGCAGCCCTGGGATGTAGCAGCAGGTGCCGTTCTGATTAGAGAAGCTGGCGGTAAAGTCAGCGATTTTTCCGGGAAAGACAATTACCTTTTTGGAAAGGAACTGCTTTGCGGGAGCCCGGAAATTCACAAGGATTTACTTTTAAAAACAAAGGCTATTTTTAAATAAACCAGATGGCTGTTTTAGAGGATTTTCAAAAAATCGACATCAGGACAGGAACGGTCATTAAAGCCGAAGTTTTTAATGAAGCCAAAAAACCCGCCTACAAACTTTGGATTGATTTTGGTGGGGAAATCGGTATCAAAAAGAGTTCTGCACAGATTACTGAACACTACAGTATTGAAGATTTACAGAATAAACAAGTGTTTGCAGTCGTCAATTTCACCGAAAGGCAAATTGCCAATTTTATGTCGCAGGTATTGGTGCTGGGAGTTGATCATCCTGATGGAGGCATCAGTTTGGTACAGCCTGAGCATAAAGTGGAGAATGGGGTGAGGTTGAAGTAAATTAATCATTTGTGGAAATCCTACTATACAACTATGTATGCTTACAATTAATGAATACCATTATGGTACGGAATCATTTTTTGATAGTTTTTGTAAACATTCTTTGTTTTGTTTCTTTTTTATAATTTCACATAGACTGTTTTTGAATAAAATAGCGTTTTATAAACATGGATAAAGAATCTATAAAAATAGGCACTAGTAGATTTAAAGCACATCTTAAAATGTTTACCGGTAAACAAGGGGAATACTTTGTGAGTTATTTCCCATCTTTAAATGTATCTGGTTATGGGAAAACATTTAAAGAATCCACTGAAGATGCTGAATATAACCTGAAAGTATTTATCAAAGATATAATGGAGTTAAATAAATCTTTGATAGACAAAGAGTTGAAAAAGTTAGGATGGGAAAGAAATACATTTTTCAAGAAAAAGTTTTCAAAGGCTTCTGTTGATGAAAAAGGTGTTTTATTAAATTTTGATTCCCCTGAAGATGTAATTCAAACTACAATAGAAACACCAGCTTGAAATTGATTAATTATCAGACCTGTCAAAATAAAAAAGTGGGTTAAATTCCTTAAAAAGCATAAGTGCGTAAAGAAAAGGCACAACAGTACTTCCCACGAGCACTGGAAATGTCCAAATTGTTTCAGGACAATTACTTTCAGAAGCCAATACAAAGAGATTCCTGCCTTTCATTTGAAGACAAATTTAGAAACAATGGGATATTCATTAGAGTATTTTTATAAATGGTTAGAAAACAACTAATTTTTTACTTTCAGGCTTGTGTTCTAAAGCATTTTGAATGATTTGTTGAATTTAGATAGACTCTCCCCCAACAATCCACACGCCACTGTTCAAAAGCTCTATTGCAAATATTTTTTGCTTGGAAAGTGAATCATTATTATTGTAAAGAGCTTATCTATTCTTAACCCAAAAGATTTATGGCTGAACTGAATTATACGGAAGAAAACATCCGCTCATTAGACTGGAAAGAACACATCCGTCTGCGTCCGGGAATGTACATCGGGAAGCTGGGCGATGGTTCCAGCCCGGATGATGGCATTTATGTACTGGTAAAGGAAGTATTGGACAACTCCATTGACGAACACATGATGGGCTTTGGAAAGCGCATTGAAATAAAGATTACCGATGACGAGGTTGTGATCCGCGATTATGGGCGGGGCATTCCGCTGGGCAAAGTAATCGACTGTGTTTCAAAGATAAATACCGGTGGAAAATACGACAGCAAAGCTTTCCAAAAATCAGTGGGGCTGAATGGTGTGGGTACAAAAGCGGTAAATGCACTGTCATATTTTTTTTGTGTGGAATCCATTCGCGATGGACAAAAAAAACGTGCAGAGTTTGAGCGCGGTGAGCTGAAAATAGATGCCAAACTGGAAAAAACCGATGAACGCAATGGCACCCGCATTACTTTCAGGCCGGACACCTCCATTTTCAAGAGTTTTAAATTCATTCCCGATTACCTGGAAGACCAGATGTGGAATTATGCCTATCTGAATTCAGGGTTGACCATAAAATTCAACGGAGAAAGATACCACTCCGATGATGGGCTTAAAGACCTTTTACTCAACAAATCTGATGTAGAAAACAACCGCTACCCTATTGTTCACCTGCGCGGTGAAGATATTGAGGTAGCGCTAACACACGGCAATCAATACGGAGAAGAATATTATTCATTTGTCAACGGGCAATTCACTACACAGGGCGGCACACACCTCAGTGCTTTTCGCGAAAGTTTGGTGAAAGTGCTGCGCGATTTCTACAAAAAAGATTTTGATGCTACGGACATTCGCACTGCAGTAATTGCAGCAGTAGCCATCAGGGTTCAGGAACCGGTTTTCGAATCGCAGACCAAAACCAAGCTCGGCTCACAGAACATAGGCCAGGATGGCCCAACTGTAAGAGCTTTTATCCTTGATTTTTTAAGGACAGAGCTCGACAATTATTTGCATAAAAACCCCGACACTGCCGAAGCTTTGCAAAAACGCATACTGCAATCGGAGCGGGAACGCAAGGAAATGGCCGGTATTAAAAAGCTGGCCAACCAAAGGGCGAAAAAAGCCAACCTGCACAATAAAAAACTGCGCGATTGCAGGGTACATTTCTCAATGGAGCACAATGAAAGAAGAGCCGATTCTACCTTGTTTATTACCGAGGGGGATTCTGCAAGTGGATCCATTACCAAAGCACGTGATGTGCAAACGCAAGCGGTATTTAGTTTGCGCGGAAAGCCATTGAATTCTTTCGGATTGACCAAAAAAGTGGTGTATGAAAATGAGGAGTTCAACCTCCTGCAACACGCCTTGAATATTGAGGAAGGCATTGAGGGTTTGCGCTACAATAAAGTGGTAATAGCTACCGATGCCGATGTGGATGGTATGCACATTCGCCTTTTGCTGCTTACTTTCTTTTTGCAGTTTTTCCCCGAATTGGTAAAAGCCAGACATTTGTATATTCTGGAAACACCTCTGTTCCGTGTGCGCAACAAAAAGAAAACCATTTATTGCTATTCTGATGAGGAAAGGATAAATGCAATAACAGAACTGGGCGGAAAACCAGAAATTACCCGCTTTAAGGGATTGGGTGAAATTTCACCGGACGAGTTCAGCGGATTTATCGGTGAACAAATCAGGCTGGAACCTGTGATTATCCAAAAAGACACCAAGATCAAAAACCTGCTGCAATACTTTATGGGCAAAAATACCATGGAACGACAGCAGTTTATTATTGAAAATTTGAAAATTGAGGAAGACAAAGAAGAAGAGGTTTTGGAGGTTTGATTAGTGAGTTTTGGTCAAATGAAATTGTAGCTTATGAATGCTGAAAAAAACAGTAAAAAATTCGACTGTGTTGAATCAGTTAGAAAAGAAAGAGACAGGATTGCAAAAGAAACAGAGGGTAAATCTGCTAAAGAAGTACTCGAATATTTCAAGAAAAGAAGAAAGCAATATAAGGCACTCCAAAAGCAATAGCATTCTAAGGCAAATTTTAAATAATCACTTAATATCAATAGAATATAAGTATAGAATAATCATTACCAACTATGGCACAAGAACCCGAAGATTCAAATAAAGAAAACGGACAAACTCCAGAGGACAAAGGCGATGGCGGCTGGCTGGAAAGCAAAAAACCGGTTTCTGGCATGTACCAGGATTGGTTTATTGACTATGCTTCCTATGTGATCCTGGAGCGTGCAGTACCCAAGTATGAGGATGGCTTGAAACCCGTGCAGCGCAGGATTATGCACGCCATGAAGGAAATGGACGATGGCCGTTTCAACAAGGTGGCCAATATCATTGGACAGACCATGCAGTACCACCCACACGGAGATGCGGCTATTGGCGATGCCATTGTGAATATGGGGCAAAAAGAACTGATGATCGAAACCCAGGGAAACTGGGGGGATATCCGTACAGGAGACAGTGCAGCAGCACCCAGATATATAGAAGCCCGCCTTTCTAAATTTGCGCTGGAAGTAGCTTTCAATGCCGACCTAACCGAATGGCAACTTTCCTATGATGGCAGAAAAAGAGAACCCATTGCTTTGCCCATGAAATTCCCCTTATTGCTGGCACAAGGCGTGGAAGGTATTGCAGTTGGACTGGCAACTAAAATTATGCCCCACAATTTTATCGAATTGTGCAAAGGCTCTATAGATGTATTAAAGGGAAAGAAAACCAAACTCTTGCCAGATTTCCCTACCGGTGGCACAGCTGATTTTAGTGAATACAATGGGGGCTTGCGCGGAGGCAGAATAAAGGTGCGCGCAAAAATAGATATCGAAGATCGCAAGACGCTTGTGATCAAGGATATTCCATTTGGAACAACTACCACCAGCTTGATTGACAGCATTCTGAAAGCCAATGACAAGAACAAAATCAAAATAAAACGAGTTACGGATAATACGGCAAAAGATGTTGAAATACTCATTGAATTGCCTGCCGGAATTTCCCCGGATATTGCTGTGGATGGACTTTATGCCTTTACGGACTGTGAAATTTCCATTTCTCCCAATGTTTGCGTGATCATTGCTGACAAGCCCCACTTTATGGCAGTAGATGATGTGCTTAAGCAATCTACAGAGCACACGCTTGAGTTGCTGCGTATGGAACTGGAGATCAAGAAAAAAGCACTGGAAGAGAAATGGCATTTTTCATCGCTTGAAAAAATATTCATCGAAAACCGCATCTACCGCGATATTGAAGAATGTGAAACCTGGGAAGCAGTTATAGAAGCAATTGACAAAGGCCTGGACCCCTTCAAAAAGCAATTGATGCGCGAAGTTACCGAAGAGGATATCGTGCGATTGACGGAAATCAAAATCAAGAGAATTTCCAAATTTGATGCTTTCAAAGCAGATGAGCTGATAAAAAAATTGGAAGAAGACCTGGAACAGATCAAACACGATTTGGCACACCTTACGGATTATGCCATTGCCTATTTTCAAATGCTGATCGATAAATTTGGAAAAGGCCGCGAGCGTAAAACCACCATTGCTACTTTCGATACCATTGAACGCCAGCAAGTGGTAGTCAACAACCAAAAACTATACGTCAACAGGGCTGAAGGTTTTGTGGGCTATGGATTGAAAAAGGATGAATTTGTGCAGGAATGCTCCGATATTGACGATGTAATTGCCATCAGACGGGACGGTAAATTTATGGTTACCAAAGTAGATGATAAAGCATTTGTTGGCAAAGATATCCTGTATGCAGGAGTCTGGAACAGAGGCGATGAACGGATGGTCTATAACATGGTTTACTTTGATGCAAAATCCAAACGCACTTATATAAAACGCTTCAATGTTAAATCCGTAACCCGCGATCGCGAATACGACCTGACTACCGGTGCCAAAGGCAGCAAAGTGCTCTACCTCAGTGCCAACCCCAATGCAGAAGCAGAAGTGATTTCAGTGCAATTGACTCAGGGTTGTTCCGCCCGCAAAAAACAATTTGACTTCGATTTTTCAGAAATAGACATCAAGGGAAAGGGCTCTAAAGGAAATACTTTGACCAAATATCCCGTGCGCAATATCAAATTTAAGCACGAAGGTGAAAGTACGCTTGGAGGAATTGATATTTGGATAGATGAATCTGTGGGAAGATTGAATGTGGATGAGCGCGGTAAGTATCTTGGAAATTTCAAGGGCGATGATAAAATCCTGCTGATTTATAAGGATGGCTCTTATGAATTGACCAATTATGAATTGACCAATCGCTATCAATTGGAAGAAGTGGAAATTTTGGAGAAATTCAATCCAGACCATCCTGTTTCGGTCGTGCATTACGACAGTGAAAAGAAAAATTATTTCGTCAAGCGTTTTTTAATCGAAACTACCTCTTTGAACCACCGTTTGGGTTTTATCAGCGAGGGAAGAAATTCCAAAATGGTTTTTGCTTCTACAAAGAAGAATCCTACTGTGGAATTTTCCAGCGAACGTGGCAAATCAAAGATCAAGGAAACGGAAATCGTTAATTTGGAGGAATTTATTGATGTAAAAGGCTGGAAATCACTGGGCAATCGCTTGAGCTTGAACACCGTAAAAGGAAAGCTGAAATTGGTACATGAAGAAGATTGGGAAAGCGCTAAGGATACTCAAAACCCGGAAGCAGAAAGTACTGAAAGTTCAGAGGAACAAAAGCCAGATGATAAAAAAGCACCTGAGGAAACTTCCAAGGAAAATTTAGCACCAAAGGAGGAAAAAGCCGAAGAAAAGGAAGCCCCTAAAAAGCAACCGCTACCGCCCAGAAAGCCCGAAGAAAAACCAGAAGATAAATCCAACAAACTTAAAAGTGGAGATTCCATTGAATGGGATTTGGAGAAAAAGACGGAGAAGAAAAGCAGCAACAAGGGAAGTGGTTCGCAGGGAACGCTTTTTGATTAGCGGATAATTAATGATTATAAGTACCCAAAACAAAACCAAAAGCTTATAGAATGCATCCAATCTAATGGAATAGCTATTTAGTTTCCTTGAGTTTTTCGGGGTCTTGCCTTGTATCGAATATATTTGCTATTTCAATTCGGGCAAACTTGTAGTTTACCCAATAGACAATTTTGTAATTTTTATATACTAAATAACGAAATTCTTGATCTCTGCTGTTTAAATTGTTTTCAATTTGCCCAATTTCAGGCTGTTTTCCGAGCCCAATTGTAGTGTCAATTATTCCGATTATTAATTTTTTAGCAATACGTTTGCTTGCTTTGATTGAATGGTAACTATAGATGTCTTCAAGTTTGCTTTCTGCAAGTTCCAACCAATAAACTTCTAACTCCATTTTTGGATTTTATCTTTTAAATCGCTGGCCTTAATCATTCGTTTATTTTTGGAATCATCCATAGCCTGGTCTATTTCAGAGTTGTACTCCTCTACAGTCATAGGTTTTAAGTTCTTCTCAATCAGTTCAGCTTTTCTTTTGCGCAAAAGTTTTTCAAGGCCGCTGATTATATCTTCATTTTGAAGTCTTAAAAATTCCTGTACAAATGATATTTTTCTGGCTTCTAAATCCATATTATTTAAATTTAAATCAAAGATACTAAATTATCAAACAGCTATTATTCCATTTGCTTGTAGCTTAGCAGCTTATGTAACGCATGGAAAGTGTTCTAAGTTTTATATTTATCAAGCATTCAACTAAAATACTGAATTTATCTGTTTGTAAACACCCCTATCAGTAGCGCCCTCGCTACTGATTTAAGTGTAGAAAAATTTGGTTTTGCCATACCCGTCCCACCAGGTACTCTCCCGCTTGGCATATCTTCTGAACCACAATGACAACCCTGATTGAGTTTATCAACCTGAGCTCTTAAATAATTCTCGAGCTCAGGTTATCAGTTTACAGTAAGAAATATTCAAAATCATTTCTTAAATTCATTTTAACCAAAAACACAATACCATGAAAACCATACTTATTCTTTTCTTGTGCATACAGGTAACTTTGGCCTGGTCGCAAAGTGATGCACACAATTTCCCGATTGAAAAAGGCGCCCTGACTTGTCCCTTGACTTCCGATAAAGGTAAAATCGTTTCTGTTTACAATGGTGAAGTAATGTCTGTGGTGCACCATGATCGTTTTAGCTATGCTGTTATCATCAAGCACGGGGATTATTACTCGGTTTATGCCGGAATTGACCATACCGAACTTATAAAAGGTGCGCTTGTCAGTACCAGCCAGGAAATTGGAAATATAGCTTCCGGAAATGAAAGCAAATTCAATTTTGAGCTCTGGAAAAATGTAGAAAAACTAGACCCAAAGGATTGGGTGGCTTGTTTGAATTAGAGTTGGGGGTTAGAAAATCCGAAATCCTAAAATCATGCCCGTCATTGCGAGGGCCTTGCCCGTGGCAATTTGGAAGGATTTACCTGCTGGTTTTGATTTAACCAGATCCTTCACTACGTTCTGTATGACGTTTTCAATTTAACCACAAATGGATTATAGAATTCCAATTAACCCTATATTTGCACTCAAATTGTATAGCCCATGTCAACCCCAGGTACAGCTCCATCCTACACACTTAATGCAGCACAGCAAAAGATGCGCAAGCAAATGAGCAATCCCTTTTTGTTCAGGTTTTTTCTGTTGTGGAAATTGCCCCTGGGCTGGTTTGCAGGTTTAAAACTGAAAAAACTCAGTCCTGAGGAATGCGTAGCCACCATACCCTATGGCTGGCGCTCGCAAAATCCCTTTCAATCCATTTATTTTGCAGCGCAAAGTATGGCCGCTGAGCTCTCTACAGGTGCCCTGGTGATGTTTGGCATTGCCGGAAAAAAACCTGCTTTTGCCATGCTCGTTGTGGGTATGGAAGCAGAATTTACCAAAAAAGCAGACCAACTCACCACCTTTACCTGCCACGATGGACCAAAGCTATTTGAGGCTATAAAACGCGCTGAAGAAACAGGCGAAGCACAACAGATAAAAATGGAAACCATCGGCACCATGCCTGACGGTACAGAGGTTGCCCGTTTTTACTTCACATGGTCTATAAAACAACGCAGTAAGTAGGGCTTCCTCAAAACGCTATACAATGTTTGTTATACACCATAATCCTTCTTTGAAATGCAAACTTTTTTAGAACATCTGCTCTTTTTCCTTGTATTTTATCTTAGCTAAGCCCTAAGTAAAAAGTTGTACCTTAATGCATAGGTACTTGTACTGTGAAATTTCCGCTTTACTTGTTTTAACTTTGTAAAAAAATTTGTACTGTACATTTATAAAAACTTGTGATTTACAAATATTTTTTGCCTTTAAGTGTACAGATTTTTGAAATTACATGAATACAAATCCCACCCATAAACTCCACATCATTGCCATAGGAGCCTCCGCAGGTGGACTTGAAGCACTCCAGAAATTTTTGTCTCACTTACCCGAACTGAAAAACACCTGTGTAATTGTTGCGCAACATCTAAGTCCAACGCACAAGAGTATGCTTGTGCAATTGCTCAGCAAAAAGACAAAATTAAGTGTCGCAGAAGCCGAAAACAATAAGACTTTAGAAAGCAATAAAGTCTATATCACCCCTCCCGGCAAGGAAATTGCTGTGAAGAACAACAAAATAATACTGCAAAAACCGGGGTCTGCAATTGGCCCAAAACCTTCGGTTGATGTGCTGTTCAAATCGCTGGCACAAAATAAAAACAGCAATGTCATAGCTATTGTGCTTTCGGGAACAGGTTCTGACGGGGCTGCCGGAATAACTGCATTAAAAGAGGTAGAATGCTACATCATTGTGCAAGAACCCGAAACGGCTAAATATGACGGAATGCCGATTTCCGCAATTAATACAGGAATGACGGATGCAGTGCTTCCTCCCGAAAAAATGGGTGAAGAAATTCACCGCTACCTCAACACGGACATGCGAAAGAAAATAAAAAAAGACAGCATTGAAAAAGAGACCTCTGCTATAGATAAAATCCTCTATTTGCTCGGAAAATACAGCGATGCAGATTTTTCAAATTACAAATCTGCTACCATTGGCCGCAGGCTGGAAAAGCGAATGAATGCACTTGGCGTTCAGTCCATAAAGGAATATCTGAATTTGATAGAAAAAAAACCGGGTGAAGCCGATGAAATGTTTAAAACAATCCTGATTGGTGTAACAACATTTTTCAGGGATAAAGAAGCATTCAAGGCGCTGGAAACTTACCTGAAAAAAATCATCAAGAATAAAGGAAAACAGGAGCCAATAAGAATATGGGTGCCGGGTTGCTCAACGGGTGAAGAACCCTACTCCATTGCCATTCTGCTCAGTAAAATATTAAAAGACAAAATTCAGGACTACAAAATCCAGATTTTCGCGACTGATATTGACGAACGCGCCATTTCAAAAGCACGAAAAGGAATATATCCCGAAGCTTCACTCGAAAATTTATCCAAAAGCATTCGGGAAAAATATTTCATCAAGAAAAACAACGAATTTGAACTGATCAAAGCAATCAGGGGAATGGTGTTGTTTTCCAGGCATGATGTTATCAAAAACCCGCCCTTCCTTAAAATTGACCTGATTTCCTGCCGCAATTTGTTGATCTATTTCAACACGGCATTGCAAAAGCAAATCATTCCCGTATTTCACTATTCCTTAAATCCGGAAAGCTACCTGTTTCTCGGAAAATCAGAAACAGTAGGACAATTCAATAATCTTTTCTCATCAGTGGACACTAAAAACAAAATTTTTAAGCGCAAAAGCGGTCGCAGTTTCCACAAAATAAAATTATCAAACTATAAAGCGCAAAAACAAGAAATTTACCCGGATAAAAAAACAGTTAAAGAGGAAAACCAACTGAGCCTGCAGGAGAAAGTCAAAGAAACCCTTTTCAATACCTATGAGCATCCCTATGTTGTGGTTGACGAAAACCACGACATCCAGGAAGTCAACGGAGATGTAAGGCTTTTCCTGACGCTGAGCCCGGGAAGCATACAGGTGAACCTGATTAAAATGGCCAATCCTGAATTGCAGATTGAGCTGCGTTCCGTACTTTCCAAAGCTATAAAAGAGCGCAATATCATAAAAAGCAATATCAAACGCTTTAAGCTTTTCGATGCTTTACATTTTGTTCGTATCACTGCCCAACCACTTATTTACACGGAATCAACAGAAAATTACTTTATCGTCATTTTCGAAAAGTTGGATATAGAAAGATATGTATCTACCGGAAAAGCAGAAAACACGGAAGGCCTTGTGAATATGCGCATCCAGGAACTGGAAGATGAACTGGGCACAACCAAAGAACACCTACAGACTTATATTGAAGAAATAGAAACCAGCAATGAAGAATTGCAATCGCTGAATGAAGAGCTGCAAAGTACCAACGAAGAAATGCAAAGTACCAATGAAGAGCTAGAAACCAGCAATGAAGAACTGCAAAGTGCCAATGAGGAAATTCAAATTACCTATACAGAACTCAGGGTGGCAAATGAGGAGCTGCAACACAAAGATAAACTCTTACAACAAATCCAGGCCAATACCCAGGCTCTGCTCAACAACGATCTACAGGCGTTTATCCTGGTCGATCCTTCCTACAATATATTGAAATTCAATACCAAGGCATTGGAAACCTTTAAGCATCTGAAAAGCAGGGAAATTGTTGAGGGAGAAAGTATTATAGACCTGTTTCCTTCAGGACAAATTGAAACTTTCGTGCAGGATTTTAACAAGGCTGTAGCAGGCAAAAAATTTCAGGATGAAAAAGAATTTACCAATAGCAAAGGACAAAAATGCTGGTATTCGGTAAGTTATACTCCCGTAAGCTACAGCGATGGAAGTGTGGCAGGCATTTCCATTGGTTTGTTGGATATCAGCGATCTTAAAATTGCCCTGTCAAAGCTCATTGAAACAGAATTACTGGTCAATACTGTTTTTAATGCCGTTACTGTTGGCATATGCATTATTGATGAAAATGGAGTTTTTGAAGATGTAAATGATGAATACTGCAAAATATACGGCTACAAAAAGGCTGAATTGATCGGTGAAAAGTTCACCAAAATAGTGCTTACCGGTCAGAAGAAAAAGATGTTGGAAGAATACCAGACATCTATTAAAAACGAAACATTTACAAATTATGGCAAGGAAATAAGTGGCGAATATGAAGTGCTTGGTAAAAATGGTAAAACCATCGATGTAGCAGTTGTGACCAGGCTCATTCACAGAGCAGATGGAAGGAAGTTCACGATTACTTCCATAAGGGATATTACCAAACAAAAACAAGCACAAAGAGAACTTGACCAGGTGCTTCATTCACTTAAAGAAAGGAACAAAGAGCAAAATTGCCTGTACAAAATCACAAGTCTTGGCAATTACAATTACGATATTGATGAATTATTGGGTAAAGCAGTAAAATTATTGCCTGACGGATTTCAATATCCCGACATAACAAGTGCACAAATCCATTATGATGGAAAAATCTACAAATCGGATAATCACAGAAAAAGCAAGTGGATTACGAAATCGGCTAAAAAAAGTACGGATGGAAAAGAACTGAGCATTGAAGTGTTCTACCGACAAAAAACTGCAGTAAAAGAGAAAGAATCATTTCTGAAAGAAGAAATCCAAATGGTTGATTCAGTGGCCAATAACCTGGTAATGTGCATCGACCAGATCATTTCAAGGCAAAAAATAAAATTCAGCGAGCAAAGGTTCAGATCCCTGGTTCAGGACGGTTCCGACCTTATTTCAGTACTTGATAAAAAAAACCTGTTTAAATATGTGAGCCCGAGCCACAAGAATTATATAGGCTATACACACAGTGAACTTATGGGAAAAAATCCCTTTGACTTTATCCATCCAGATGATTTAAGGAAAACAAAAGATGAATTTAAATTACTTCAAAAAGAAAACCGTGTAAAATCATCACCGCACCGTTTTAAGCACAAAAATGGCGGATGGAGATGGGTACAAACCATTGCTACAAATATGATTGATGACTATGCAGTAAAAGGCATTGTACTCAATAGTGTGGATATTACTGAAATTTTTGAAACACAGGAAAAACTCAAAGAAAGCGAATCGAGGTATCGTGGATTTTACGAATCACAGACCAATTATGTGATCCGCACCGATATGGAAGGGAATTACTCCTATTTCAACAAGAAATTTGAAGAGGATTTTGGATGGTTATATCCTGACGGTAAAATTCTCGGAAAAAACAGCTTGACCTCAATTTGTGAACACGATCACTTGAAAGTTTTTGAAACAGTAGAGCAATGTGTGAAAGAACCTGAAAAGGTTTTTAAAATAGAAATTGACAAACCAAGTAAAAATGGAGGAGTAGTAACCACACTTTGGGATTTCATATGTATCCTTGATGGCAAGGGCAATCCAAATGAAATTCAGTGCATAGGTATTGATATTACAGAGCGAATAGAGGCCGAAAAAGAACTGAAAGCGAGTAACAATCGCTTTGAAAAAGTGGCGCAAGCTACCCGCGATGCCATTTGGGATTATAATATTGTGGACGATACAATCTATTGGGGCAGCGGATACACAGATTTGTTTGGGTATAAAATATATAAAAAAAAGCAACCAATTGATAATTGGAGCAAAAAAATTCACAAAGCAGATTATAAAAAGATAGCAGACAGCTTAGACAAAGCGCTTAAAAACCCCAATTGCGAAAAGTGGGAAGCTGAATACCGCTACAAAAAGGCCGACAATTCCTATACCTATGTAAGTGACAGGGGTATAATTATCCGCAATGAAAAAAACAGGGCGATTAGAATGGTTGGAGCAGTTACGGACATTAGCGCCCAAAAAGAATTTGAAGCTTCTTTAAAGCAGCTCAACGAAAGTCTGCAGAAACAAACCCTGGCACTTTCCCAATCCAACTATGAGCTGGAGCAATTTGCCTATGTAGCTTCGCATGATTTGCAGGAACCACTCAGGATGATCACAAATTTCCTCACCCAGCTTGAAAAAAAATACAGCGATAAATTAGACGAAAAAGGCAACAAATACATCCATTTTGCAGTAGATGGTGCTGTGCGAATGCGGCAAATAATTCTTGACTTGCTGGAGTTTTCAAGAGTGGGTAAACACGAAGACAATCTTGAAAAGATTCAATTGGGTGAAATGATCAAAAATATAACTGCGCTACATGATAAGGCAATTGAGGAATCAGGAGCGGAAATTCAATTCAAAAAACTCCATTCGGTTAAATCATTCAGATCTCCACTTCGCCAGGTATTGCACAACTTGATTAACAATGCGCTGAAGTACAGGAAAAAAAATATTGCAGCGAAAATAAAAATCAGCAGCGAGGAATTTAAGGATCATTGGAAAATAGCTGTAAAAGACAATGGTATCGGTATTGAGAAGAATAATCTTGACAAAATCTTCGTGATTTTTAAAAGACTACATGATAAAACAGAATACAGTGGCACCGGCCTGGGGCTTGCAATCGTAAAAAAGACGATAGAAAACCTCGGTGGAAAAATATGGGTGAAATCCACTCCGGGCAAAGGCAGTACATTTTATTTTACCATAAAAAAACCCAAAAAATAAATTACCCCTCCCCGCTTTCCAGGATTTAAACCCTGCAAATTTCAAGGGAAATCACTATTTCTGAAAAATCACTATGAATTCTAAAATCTATGCAAATCTGGAATAAATACAAAAACCTTGTAATGAGCAGCTTCCCTGAATTGGGATCTCCTGAAGATGGCATAGCATATTGGAGAGATTATCTGTTCATAATAACACTGCTGTATATTGTCCCGCTGAGTTTGCTCGCACTTATTCCGGGAGTCATTGTATCAATTACAGGAAAGCTCTATTCCATTGCCATTTTTGATGTTTTTGCAGCTGTATTTCTTGCTGTTATTTCATTCACAAGTTGGTTCAGCATATTTACCAGAAAAATACTCTTTACAATAATGGTCTATTTATTGGCCATAGTTATGCTCACAGCATTGGGGTCATACGGCCCCGGATTGATCTACCTGCTCGCAGTATCTGTTTTTATGGTCATCATATTTCCCTACAGGTATGCTTTTCTTCCTGTATTCATAAATATACTATTCTGTATCGCATATGGCTTATTGATTTATCTTGAAATATTCGAAATACATCAATCAGATTCACAGCAAATAATTGAGTGGGCGGCCATTTCAACCAACCTGATATTTCTCAATGCCGTTTTTTCCGTATTGATCCCGAAAATGTTCGGAGGCATGCAAAAAAGCCTTGAAGAACAGCGCATATTGAAAGAAGCCCTTTCTGTCAATCAAAAAAATCTTGAAACATCACTTAAAACGCTTAAAATCAAAAACAGGGAGTTGGAACAATTTGCTTATGTCACCTCTCATGATTTACAGGAACCATTGAGAATGATCTCAAGTTTTCTAACCCAATTGAAGAAAAAATACGGAAACCAACTGGATGAAAAAGCACTGAAATATATAGATTTTGCAGTAGGAGGATCCAAAAAAATGCGCAGTGTAATTTTAAGCCTGCTTGACTTTGCTTTGGTTGATAAATACGAATATGAATTAGAACAATTTGACTTAAAGGAACTGATTAATGAGCTTAAGAATTACAATAAAATAGAAGCACATTTAAGCATCAACTACAGTGGCGTTCCTGTAATTAATTCTTACAAAAAACCATTGACAGTGGTGCTTCAAAATTTACTGAACAATGCCATTAAATTCAAGCGAGAAGGTATTGACCCTGAAATAAATATAGAGGCAAAAGAATCTGAAAGTGAATGGCAGTTTACTTTCCGGGACAATGGAATTGGCATTGAAAGTGAATATCATGATAAAATATTTATTATCTTTCAAAGATTGCATAATGAAGATAAGTACAAAGGTGCCGGGATGGGGCTGTCCATTGTAAAGAAATTAATTGAGCACATGAATGGGCGTATATGGGTGGAGTCAAACCCTGAAAATGGCAGCACATTTTATTTTACAATTTCTAAAAATATTGAACTATGAAGTCAGTACATATTTTACTTGTGGAAGACAACGAGGGCGATATTTTTTTAACAACTGAAGCCTTTGGCGAAAGTAAATTTAAATACAAGATCAGCATTGCCCGCAATGGTAAAGAAGCCATTGATTTTGTGTTTCAAAAAGGAAATTTCAAAAAAGCATTGACACCGGATTTAATTCTCCTGGACATTAACCTTCCGGTAAAAAATGGGCTTGAAGTACTACATGTATTGAAAAACGATGCTTCGGTAAAACAAATCCCCATCATAATACTCACTACTTCTTCTTCAAAAAATGATATAAACCTTTCTTACAAGGAAAATGCAAATTGCTACATCACCAAGCCTGTTGATGCCGATGATCTGGAAAAGGTCGTGAATAGTATAGAAGATTTTTGGATGAAAACGGCCCGATTGCCACTCAAGTAATTTAGATATGCAAAAAGATAATAGAAAATACAATTTCCTGGTAGTAGAAGACAATGAAGGGGATTTTTTCCTGGTACAGGATTATCTCGAAGATGTAATTGATGCACCCAAAGTCATACATGCCAGTAAATTTGAAGATGCCAGACAAATTTTAGAAGCAGGAAAAACGGATTTCGATGCCATTTTACTGGACCTGACACTTCCTGACAAAGAAGGCGATACGCTTGTAAAAGAAATGCTGGAAATATCAGGCAATACACCAATTATAATTCTCACCGGCTATTCAGATGTGGATTTTGCAATTCAGTCGCTGGGAATGGGCATTGCCGATTATTTGCTCAAAGATGAACTCAATGCTGCTATTTTGTACAAAAGCATTATCTATAATATAGAAAGGAAAAAAAACCTTGTTAAGCTCAAGGAATCGGAGCAAAAATATGCTGATCTTTTTCACCTGAGTCCACAGCCCATGTGGGTTTACGATATGGATACGCTTCAGTTTCTGGATGTCAACGATGCCGCGGTAAAGCATTACGGCTATTCGGTGGAGGAATTTCGGGAAATGACCATTAAAGGCATCCACCCAGAAGAAGATATTCCGCAATTAGAAGAAGTTTTAAAAAAACAGGACAAAAGTGCAAAATTTTTCAAAAACCAATTCCGTCACAAGAAAAAATTCGGGGAAATTATTGATGTTGACATTCAGAGCAATGTCATTAATTATAACAATAAAAAGGCCAAAATTGTATTGGCCAATGATATTACAGAACGGATACAGCATATCAATGCCATTACACATCAAAACAGTCGCCTGAGAGAAATAGCCTGGATCCAGTCACATGTGGTGCGCGCTCCATTGGCAAGAATCATCGGTATGGCCAACATGATTAAAAGTGATGTTCTTGATCTTTCAAAAGGCGAGAAAATAGAATTTCTCGATCATATCTTGAGCTCTTCAGAAGAATTGGACGATATTATTAAGGATGTGATAAACAAGACCAAGGAATTTAATATCAAAAAAGAATATGGTTAGTGTCTGTCCATAATGTCCGATTTCTTCGTTACGCTTGCCCTGAAAACAGTCATTTACATAAGTAAACTCTTGATTTTCAGGACTACGCAAGCCCCGCCCGTACCGAATGGCACGTTCGGGCGGGCTCGAACTCGAACATTCTGAAGCAGACATCTGACTTAATAGACAAACACTAATTAATGAAGACAGAACTCTTACTTATTGATGACGATGACATATTCATTTTTATGTCAAAAAAAATGATTGAAAAAACCGGGTTTCACACTGCGCCTTTGGTTTTCAAAAACGGTAGCCTTGCCCTCGATTATTTAAAAGAAGCCTACAACAAAGACACTTCCTACATTCTCTTTCTCGATATCAATATGCCGGTGATGAACGGCTGGGAATTTCTCGATGAGCTGGAAGAAGTTGCCGTGCCTGAAAATACCTTTGTTTTTATGCTTACCTCTTCTATTGCAGAATTTGATAAAAAGAAAGCCGAGACCAATCCTTTTGTGATGAAGTTTTTATCAAAGCCTGTATTGACAAGCACTTTTGAAGAAATAAAACATATGTCGGGGATTAGGAAATTGTTTCTTTGATTTTAGTTTCTTCTGTGATTGCAGCTCAAAAGATTTACAATAAAATTTTCTAAAAAAAAGCCTACAAGTTAATTACCTTTGTGCTCCGTTGCAGCAAAGCAACTATTTTGCCCAAGTGTTGGAATTGGTAGACAAGCATGATTCAGGTTCATGTGTCCGAAAGGATGTGCAGGTTCGACTCCTGTCTTGGGCACTACTTTTGAAGTACAATAAAGATTTTACTCCTTCAAAATCTTAAAAGTGCTTTGCCCGCTTCCTTTCTGAACAGTAAGCAAATACATGCCCGGGTTTATATCCGCCAGCGAAAGTGCAATATTTAAATTCATTGGATTTTCAATACGGCTTAGCTCCTGCCCCAAAAGATTTGTGAGCATTATTCTATCAGCAGCTTCCCGCATTTTAACAAAAAGCGTATTGGATACGGGATTGGGATATACCTGAATGGTATTGTCAAATTCAGCATTTGCGATACCTACTGAAGTTGATTTTCGGGAATGCTTTTGGAAAAATTCCCAAATAGCAATGGTAGCATCAATATCATTGCCGGGACTGCTCATCCATTCGTGTCCCGCATGTTTAATTTTGTACAGAATCACTTCACTTTCTGCCTCACACATGGGGTAAGTAAAACGGTCAATAGTCAGGTTGTCATTGGCTGTATCGGGAATGGAATCTTCCTCAACCGGCTCAGTACAATTGTTAATACCCGTCCAATTGGCCACCATTTCATCAACTGAAAGTCCCACTTTGGTGTAACCAAAATTTGGAATAGGAAACTCGCCTCCATAGGTAATCGTACTGTCGGCAGTACCATGCATATGCAGCACCGGAACCGGAGCACCTGGATTGCAATTGATGTCGTTACCAATCAAACCGGCAACGGATGCAATGGCAGCAATTCTCGCATCAAGTTCACATGCCAGTCGCTGCGACATATAGCCGCCCAGGGAAAAGCCCGTGGCATAAACCCGCTGTGTATCTATTGAAAACTCATTGGATAAAGAATCAATCAATTTGGAAACAAAATCCACATCATTGATATCGCTGTTTAAATAGAAACCGGGAATACCCACTCCCGCATTCCAGGCAGTGGCATTAAAATCCTGATCTACTTCTGCCTGTGGGTATATCACAATAAAAGTATCCTGATCGGCCAATTGATTAAAGCCTATTCCCTGGAAATTTGCCGCCTGATCGCCCATACCGTGAAAAGCAAATACCAGTGGAACCGGTTTGTTTGCATCATAATTGACAGACACATAAATTCTGTAGGTCCGGTTGAGATTGTCGTGATCGAAACTGCGCTGAACGCTTTGGGCATGCAAAAGGATAAATGATCCCAATGCAAGAAAAACAGTAAATAATGATTTCATAGTTTAAAATTTAACCCTGAAATTAAGCTTTTTTACGGAATAGATATTTTGGGGCGCAAGGCAAATTCCACCCGGATTATGCATTGGGACTTTGTGATGAAGCTTGAAAGCACAATAAAATCAGGCTGTTTGGAAATTTTAGCATAGCATC